>NZ_JAYMYJ010000042.1:0-100010 GCF_035668035.1 Candidatus Thiothrix phosphatis
CAGTGGCCATTATCTCATAATCAGGCGCGGCGGTGGGTTTTTAGAGGTTCCCTATTGATGCGGCATAATGAGGCATCATTTTAACATCCAATCGCAGCCATCTTATGAAGACAAACCTTAGTTTCCATTCCCGCTGCCATGCGGGGCAGGCCACATGATCTGGTTGCCAGTCCTGGTGGCGGGCGGCGCTGTGTATGCAGGCGGCAAGGCGTTGCGGCGTTTCGGCAAGCCGCAGTGGTTTGGACGCAAACCGGCGGGGGATTCCCAACCGGAATTGCAGCAGGCTGACCGTGAGCTGGCGTTGTCAGCGGCGTCCCTGGGCGTGGCGGCGGCGGGGGGATTGCTGCAACTGCCGTTGCTTGGCTGGGTGAGCTTTCCTGTGACGGTGTTCCTGCTGGTGCCGGTCATCCGCGAAGCGGGGCAGGTTCTGGGCAAGCAACGCCGCATCAATGACCAAGTGTTGACCACCACCCGGCTGGCGGTGTGTTCGGTGATGGGGTATACCTTCATTGCGGCGCTGGACGCCGGTTTGCATGCATTGACGCACCGGATGCAAGTCCGCAATGAAGCGGATTGGCGGCAGAGTTTGCAGCGTCATCTGGGGGCAGACGGGCAAGCGTTGACGGGCTGGCTGGAACAGGCTTCCCAATCACCGACCCTTATCCAGCAACAGGGCGAGCGTCTCGGCAGGCAGGCGGCACCGTTGATGCTGGCAACCTGTGTATTGAGCACGCCGGTATTGGGGATCAACCATTCAGCCGCTTTTCTGACCACCTTTTTCGGCGCGCACCTACGCAAGCTGGGGCCTTACACCGCCCGTGAGTTCATGCGTCAGGCGCTGGAGGAGGGGATCGTGCTGACCCATCCGCAATTGCTGGATCAGGCGGTCAGGGTGGATACGCTGGCGTTTGACGGGCGCGTATTGCGTGATGCGCAGGCCGGTGGGCTTGTGCAGGCGTTGCGTCAGCGGCAGTGCGCCGTTTATGTGTTTGACACTGAAGATGAAACGGCCAGCCAGCCGCTGGATGTGGATGGCTGGTTCAACACTGATATGGAGGGCAGGGCGGAGCAGATTCGTCAATGGCGGTCGGCGGGGAAAACGGTCTGTTACATCGGTGACGGTGAAACGGATGCGGCGGCCATGCGGGCGGCGAACCTGCCGGTGATTCAGCGCAAGGGAGCGTTGCGGGTGGAAGGGTTCCCCTGCGTCCTGCTGCCGGGCGCGGATTTGGTTCCTTTGTTTAGGGTTCTGGCGTTGGCGGAGAGTTTCACCAGCCGCCAGCGGTTCAATCTGGTGATGCCTATTGGTGTGGATTTGGTGGATATTTCCACGACCCTGCTGTTGGATTTTGGGCTGGTGTATTCGGTGATGTTCACCTATACCGGCCTGATGTTGGGAATGCACAATGTACGGCAGCCGGAGCCATCTACCCCGACGGCAATGCAATGGTTGCCGTCAACTGCCTGAATGCGCGCCGCTGTAATTTCTGTATAAGGGACTGATGCGGCGCTGGTGTTTTCAGGTTTAGGCGCTGCGTTTCGCCAGTTTGCCGTAAGCGTAATACGCCGCGCAGGAACCTTCCGGCGACACCATCAGCGCCCCTAGCGGTGTCTGTGGGTTGCAACTTGTGCCAAACGCAGGGCATTCCCACGGTTTCATCACCCCGCGCAACACATCGGCGCATTTGAGGTGGGCGGGGTCGTGGGAACTGCTGGCCGCCTGCACGTTGAATTTTTTCTCGGCATCGAAGCCTGCATAAGCCGCACGGATTTGCACACCAGCATCACCGATGTTGCCCAGCCCACGGAATTCGCTGTGCTCGCGGGTTTCGTAGACAGCGTGGATGGCGTGTAAACCCGCTGTATTGCCTGCCTCTGGGACGATGCGCGCATACTGGTTTTCCACATCACAACGGCCTTCAGCCAACTGTTTCACCAGCATCCACATTGCCTGCAAAATATCCAGCGGCTCAAAGCCGGTGATCACCAACGGCTTATGATAATCGTGCGCCACGAATGCATACGGCTGCACGCCGATCACCATGCTGACGTGGCCGGGTGCCAGGAACCCATCCAAGCGCAAATCCGGGTCAGTCAGGATCGCCCGCATGGTGGCAGGCGTGGTGATGTGGTTGCAGAACAGGGAAAAATTCTTCAGCCCTTCGCGCTGCGCCTGCAATAAAGTCAGGGCGGTGCTGGGCATGGTGGTTTCGAAACCCAGCGCAAAAAACACCACCTCACGGTCAGGGTGCTTGCGGGCCAGCGCCAGCGCATCCATCGGCGAATACACCATACGCACATCGCAGCCGTCAGCCTTGGCCTGCAATAGGCTTTTGCGGGTTCCGGGCACCCGCATGGCGTCACCGAAAGTGGTGAAAATAACCCCCGGCTGTTCGGCAATCGCCACACAATCATCCACCCGCGCCATCGGCAACACGCATACTGGGCAGCCGGGGCCGTGCACCATTTCGATAGTGTCCGGCAGCATGGATTCGATGCCGTATTTGAACAAGGTATGAGTGTGCCCGCCGCAAAACTCCATGATTTGCAAGGGTTGGCTTTGGCTACGCTCTACCAACGCCGCTGAGGTGGCCAGTTTGTGGATTTCGTCCACCAGCTTCTTCGCTTTGACAGGGTCGCGGAATTCGTCGATGTATTTCATGCCTGCCCCTCCATTTGCCGCATGGTGTCGAGTTCGGCCTGCATGTCACCAAGCTCCTCCAGCAAGGCCAGAGTGCGGGCGGCTTCCTCCTCATCCAGACGGCTCATGGCGAAACCAACGTGCACCAATACCCAGTCACCCACACAACTTTTCGCCGGATGCTCATCATCAACGATACAAGCGATATTGACCTCACGTTTCACGCCGCCCACATCCACTTTGGCGATCAGGTTGTCAGCATCAACGATTTCGGTAATCTGGCCGGGAATGCCGAGGCACATAAATTTTCTCCTGGTATGGCTGCTTCCAACCTATCCAATACTGTAGGCAGAGGCAATTGACAGCCTGCAACATTGCTTTTAGTTTTGCAATACAGCATAGAAAAGCAGTGGAGGGAATCATGAAATGTCGCGCAGCCGTTGCCTGGGAGCCGAAAAAGCCCCTGGAAATTGAAGAGATCGAAGTTGAAAAACCACGCGAAGGCGAAGTCCTGCTCAAGGTCGTAGCCTCCGGCGTATGCCATACGGACGCGTTCACCCTGTCGGGCGATGACCCGGAAGGCGCATTCCCCTGCATTCTCGGCCACGAAGGCGGCTGCATCGTTGAAGAATGCGGCCCGGGCGTGAAAGGGCTGAAACCCGGCGACCATGTGATCCCGCTGTACATCCCCGAATGCGGCGAATGCGAATATTGCCGCTCCAGCAAAACCAACCTGTGCCAGTCGATTGCCGCCACGGTCTGGACTGGCTATATGCCTGACCGCACCCGCCGCTTCACCTGTAAGGGAAAACCGATTTTCCACTACATGGGCTGCTCCACTTTCTCCGAATACACCGTAGTACCGGAAATCGCCCTGGCCAAGATCAACCCCACGGCACCACTGGATAAAGTCTGCCTGCTTGGCTGCGGCGTCACTACCGGTATCGGCGCGGTGCTGAATACGGCGGAGGTGGAACCCGGTTCCACCGTGGCAGTGTTCGGCCTTGGAGGCATCGGCCTGTCGGTGATCCAAGGCGCGGTCATGGCGCAGGCCGGGCGCATCATTGCCGTCGACATCAACCCCGGCAAATGGGAAATGGCCAAAGCGCTGGGCGCCACCGATTTCGTCAACCCCAAGGACGTGGACGGCTCGGTGGTCGAATACATCAAAGATCTGACCAACGGCGGGGTCGACTACTCCTTCGAATGCATCGGCAATGTGCATGTCATGCGGGATGCGCTGGAATGCACCCACATGGGCTGGGGCGTCTCCACCATTATCGGCGTGGCGGGCGCAGGCCAAGAAATTTCCACCCGCCCCTTCCAACTGGTCACTGGCCGCACCTGGAAAGGCACGGCGTTCGGTGGTGTGAAAGGCCGCTCCGAACTGCCCGGCTACGTCGAGCGCTACCTGCACGGGCAGATCGAACTGGACAGCATGGTCACCCACACCATGCCGCTGGAAGACATCAACCGCGCCTTCGACCTGATGCATGCGGGTGAAAGCATCCGCTCTGTGATCATTTTCTAAGGGCTGTGGCATGAAATTGCTTGAAAGCATCAAGGAATCCGGTGGGTTTCTGAACCGTTACACGCATGAGTCATCCACTTGCAACTGCGATATGACATTCTCCGTCTACCTGCCGCCGCAGGCTGCCGGGAGCAAGGTTCCGGCTTTGTATTGGCTCTCCGGCCTGACCTGCACCGACGACAATTTCCGCGTCAAAGCAGGCGCGCAACGTTACGCCGCCGAACATGGCATTGCCTTGGTCATCCCCGACACTAGCCCGCGCGGGGAAAACGTGCCAGATATGCCGGAACGTTACGACCTTGGTCAGGGAGCCGGTTTCTACGTCAACGCCACCCAGGAGCCATGGTCAACGCATTACCACATGTATGACTACGTGACCGCCGAATTGCCAGCATTGGTGGAAAAACATCTGCCATTGATCCCCGGCTTGCGCTCCATCAGTGGACATTCCATGGGTGGGCATGGAGCCTTGGTCTGTGCGCTGAAAAACCCTGGCATGTACCGCTCGGTTTCTGCTTTCGCGCCGATTTGCCATCCGCTGGAATGCGGCTGGGGGCAGGGCTGCTTTTCCGCTTATCTGGGCGAAGATAAATCCCGGTGGGAAGCGTATGACGCCACCTGCCTGATCAAGGCTGGTGCCACCATGCCGGAAATTCTTGTCGACCAGGGCACCGCCGACGAGTTTCTGGAGGCAGGCCAGTTATTGCCGGAAAGTTTGGTGGAAGCCTGTCATCAAACCGAGGTTCCACTCAGCCTGCATAGGCAGGAAGGTTATGACCACAGCTACCATTTTATCGCCACGTTTATTGGCGAACACATCGCTTGGCACGCCAAAGCCCTGCATGCGGGCTAGGCAAATTTTCCCCTCAGGAAATCCCGGCGGGAGCAGGTGTTTCCCTTTGCAGGTTTCGGCGGCATTGCTTCGGGTCTGGCTGCGTGCATCCGCCCATCCATGAGCGCCAGCATCACATGTTGGGCGGTCAGCACCGCCGCCGCCTGACTTTCAAACTGCAACACCGGCGAAAACAACGAACAGGCATAAAAATTTCCCACCGCAGGCACATGGCTGCGGCAGAATTCATAGTCTCCGGCAGGTAGCCCAAGCACTATCTCATCCGTTGCAACCGCGTCCTGTTCCGTTGGGGGCAACCACACCAGATTGATGAACCACGGGCTGACCAAAACGCCCAGCAAACCATCCTCAAACGGCTGAAACCCAATGGCTTCAACTTGCAAGCGCGGGTTCAGGATCGGCACATCCTGCATTCGTGTGCTCTGTACCTCGCGAAAATGAGCCTCCAATGCGGTGATTCGTGGGTCAGCCTGCATCCTGCACAACCATGAACTGCTGCTTGTCGCCGTCGCATTCGGGGCAACGCCAATGATCCGGCAAGGCGGCGAATGGCGTCCCGGCAGGGATCTGCCAGTAGTCATCCCCTACCGCCGGATCGTAGACATGCCAGCAGATTTTGCATTCCATGCGCGCATCCGCCGGAATGCGGTCAGCGTGGCCGAGATAGGAGCCTTCAAACGTATCCAGCAACCCGCTCATTGCAGCGCCTCGCGGATTTCACGCAAACGCCCGGCGCTGTCTTCCAGGTCTTCCGGCGAAGCACAGGCAACCAACGGCACTTCCACCACTTCCAAGGTATTCAGGATCAGCGTGTCGGTGGAATTGAAATACTGCACCCACCAGACATCCTCGACATTGCTGGCGGTGACCCGGCAATTGCCATAGCCACGCGACAAGATTGCGACCTTGCCCACGCCAAGTTGTTGGCTCAACAGGCTGAGGTCATCTTCCGTCAGTGGCAGCAGCGTCAGGTTGATCACATGGCCAAAATTCTGCTTTTGCACTTGTTCCTGCAATTCGGCCAGCAGCCATGGGGCATTGATGACGGTTTCCGGCAGGCTGGAGGCCTTCGCCAGCGGCACATCCGGCAGCGCATCGTCGAATGTGCTTTCACGCACCAACTGGGGGATCATGCCGATTTCCAGTGTCTCGCGGTGGCAGGTTTTATCCGCGTCCAGCGTGCGATGCCACCAGACGCCGGGCAGGCTGCATTCCTGGATTTCGATATGCCCGCCATCGCCGGTATCAAACAATACGCTGACTTCGCCTTCTGCCAGGATTTGCGCCAGCAACTTCTTGTCAGCGGCGTTTACGCCTTCCAGTGGCAGGAAACGCTCCGTACCTGCGCCGCCCGCCACCCGCCGATCCAGCAAATCCTGCAATTGCTGCAACAGTGTCAGCACATGGGGGTGGGCCTGCAAATCCTCGTTTTCCGGCAGCACGGCCTGATGGTAGACATGCATGTCCTTGGGCATGGGGAGATAGTCCAGCGCTTCGCTTTCAGCCGGTTGGGAACCAACCCCGATGACAGGAATACCCAACAAATGCATAGTGCTCATTTCACACGTTCCTCAATAGCAACTCGCCGACATTTGTGCGCCGATGATGGGGATGCCGAAACCGGGCGCTTTGGCAGGCGAGGGGGCGTTCAACAGGGAATTGATCTTGCTTAGGTAGACATCCCAATCACGCATCCGCGCAATATGGCCGAGGTATTCGCCATGGCGGAAAAACAGCAAAACTGGCCATTCACTGATGCTATATTTCGCCGCCAGTGTTTTGGCAAATTCCAGATCCGCCACGGATGCGCGTAAACGGCCCTGGAAAATTTTCATGAACTCCGGCAATACGATCGCCACATCCAGGGTTTCGGGGTAATGCTGCGGATTGGCGGCGAGAAAAACGACGCTGTTTTTCAACGGTTTGGCGAATGCCATCAGACTATCCTGCCCAGTCAGCAGGGGGTAACCAAGATCAGTGGTCAAACGGTCAAGCAGATTGCTCATTTGGGGGTCCTCAAATGTTCCGGTAATTGCGGCTCACGCTCAATCAGGTCAGCAAAGAAATGTTCAAAGCCCTGTCCCTCGCGGATGGCTGCCAGCGCCTGCACAGCTTGCAGGATTTGCTTTGCGCGTTCGGCGGGCAGGTGTTCGCGCGCCGCACCCTTATAGACTAGCACCCAATCGCCTTCCTGAAGACTACCCAGCAGTGAAATATCGACATTTTCCCGGTGCTCTTTTTCACCACATAAAGCCATCCAGCCATCGATCGCCATTATCTGCATGGGGATACCGATGCACATCAGCCCGCCAACCTTGCCAAAAAGCGTTCGTCCCCGATACGGCAGGCATCGCTTTCCGTGGGGCGGTTGGCTTCGTAATCGTGGATATGCAAGGCGCTGTGACCGGACTGGCCTGTAAGCAACGGTTCAGTGCGCGGCGTGGCGTGTACGCCCAACTTGCCCAGCCAATCGAGCGCCGCCTGGATCGCAGGCCCGATCTGCGCTTTCACCGCCGAGCGCAGGCTGCCGCCGAAATCGTCCAGCTCCACCGGCTGCACACCGACCAACAGCAGGTGTTTGGGGTAACGGCCCAGCAATTGCGCCATCGCCAGCACTTCCTGGAAGCCGGTCTGGTGCAGGCTCATCTTTTTCGCCCCCATGAAACTGGGCACGTCATTGTCTTCCACCAGCTTGAGCGTGCCGGGTTCCAGGCCGTAATCAATGGCGTCGAACACCAGCAGGATGTCAGCCTCCTCAACATGCTGCACCAGGTAAATGCCTTGGGTGCCGCCATCCAACAATTGCACATTGGGAGGGAAGCGGTAGTGCGCGTGCAGGTGTTCAACCGTGCGCACGCCAAACCCCTCATCCGCCCACAGCAAATTGCCAATGCCCAGGATCAAGACCCTCGGTGCGCTCATGGGCGGTCATCCTTGAACATGCGCCAGCCGCTGATCATGGTGCTGACCAGGCTCTGGCGGGACATGATGTCTTCGCGGATCGCCACATACACATGAACCATGACAAACACGACGATGAACCACATGCCCAAGTGGTGCCAAGTATGCACATCCTGGCTTTGGCCGAACAGCGGGATCACCCAGCCGAAGAAAAAGTCGAACCAACTGCCTTTTCCTGCCCCTTCGCTGTACAGCGCAAAGCCGGTGATGACCATGAACAAGCTGGTCAGCGTTGGCATCAGGAACATGCCCAGTTGCGCCAGCGGGTTGTGGCCGACGTACTTGTGCGGTTCTTTTTCCAGGAACAAGTACCAGCGCAATTCAAACCAGGCTTCTTTCCAGAAGGCCTTATTGAAAATCGGTAGGCGGAACAGTTGTTTGGCGTGGTGGTTGCCCACGAATGACCAATAGAAACGCCCCAGGAAACCGATGGCGAACACAAATGCCGCCGCAAAATGGGCGAAACGGATGTAACCCATCAGGAAATTGGCGCTCGCCTCGCCCGGCATGGTTGGCAATGGGCTACCGATAAAGTAGCCCGTCACCGCCAGGACGAGAATGGCGAAAGCATTGATCCAGTGCCACAAACGCACCGGCGCTTCATAGACATAAACGGCTTGTTGCGTTGCCATGGTTCACCTCCCGCGTTTGACGCTCCAGACGGCACCAACGGCCAGCAGCAAGGCCACTGCCGCTATGGCGCCAAAGTGGAAAGGGCTGGAAAAAAAATGTTCCAGCAATCCCCAGCCATCCAGGCTGGTGTGGGGGCCAGGGTGCGCCAACGCCTTATCCGCCAGCGGCAGGAGCGCGAGCGGGGCAAGGTGGTTGCTGTTCAGTTTCAGCATGATGGTTACTCCTCCTTAGCGTATCTTGATGTTGGCCATTTCCTGGCCATCCGGGCTCATCACATGGGTGGAGCACGCCAGGCACGGGTCGAAACTGTGCAGGGTGCGCAGGATTTCCAGCGGCTGGTCGGCCACTTCCACCTTGGTGTTCATCAGGGAGGCTTCAAACGCGCCGATATTGCCAGCCGGGTTGCGCGGCGAACCGTTCCAGGTGGTCGGCACCACGCATTGGTAGTTTTTGATCTTGCCTTTCTCAATGACAACCCAGTGCCCCAGCGCGCCGCGTGGTGCTTCGGTGAAGCCCACGCCTTTGGCGGATTTTGGCCAGCTTGCCGGGTCCCACTTGTCGATATTGGCGGTGGCGAGGTCGCCCGCCTTGATGTTGGCCATCAGCTTGTCCTGGAAATAACGCATCTTGTGCGCCGCCCAAGAAGCTTCCAGCCCACGCGCGGCGGTGCGGCCCAGGGTGGAGAACAGCGCCTCCAGCGGCAGTTTGAGGACGGACAGCAGCCGCTCGGTTGGCTCCTTGAATTCCGGGTTGCCCTGCACATAGCCGATGATGTAACGCGCCAGCGGGCCGACTTCCATCGCATGGCCTTTCCAGCGCGGCGCCTTGATCCAGGAATACTTGGCGGCTTCGTCGAGTGATTCGATATTGGTGCGGGTTCCCTTGGTGTTGGCGCCCAGCGCGAAGTTCGGCTCGGTGACGCCATCCCACGGGTGCAGGCCCTTGCTTTCATCCGGGTACTGGTACCAGGAATGGGTGACAAATTCTTGGATCTCATCCGGGTTGCGCAGGTCGACCGGATGGATTTCCTGCAATTTGCCGTTGATGATGGCGCCATGCGGCAACAGCAGGTTGTTGGGGGAATAATCATTGGCCTTGTCGGGAATGTCGCCGTAAGACATGACCGAGGTGGACGACAAGCCGCCGCCATACAGCCAGCCCTTGTAGAAGGAGGCGATCGCAATCAGGTCTGGGATGTAAACCTTGTCGATGAACTCAATCGTCTGGTCAATGATGCTGGAAACCAGGTTCAGGCGCTCGATATTCACCGCGCCCACCGCGCCGGTATCGTGCACATTGATCGCGCAAGGCATGCCACCGACCAACCAGTTCGGATGCGGGTTCTTGCCACCGTAGATGGTGTGGATCTTGACGATTTCCTTCTGGAAATCCAGCGCCTCCAGGTAGTGGGTCACCGCCATCAGGTTGGCTTCCGGCGGCAGCTTGTAAGCCGGGTTGCCCCAGTAGCCATTCATGAACGGGCCAAGCTGGCCGGATTCGACGAACTTTTTGATGCGGTTCTGCACATCACGGAAATAGCCGGGCGAGGACTTTGGCCAGCTGGAAACGCTCTGCATCAGCTCGGAAGTCGCTTTCGGGTCAGCCTTCAGCGCCGACACCACATCCACCCAATCGAGCGCATGCAAATGGTAGAAATGCACCAGATGGTCATGCGCCTGCAAGGTCAACTGCATGATATTGCGGATGGAGTTGGCGTTTTCCGGAATCTGGATGCCCAGTGCATCTTCCACCGCACGCACAGAAGTCAGCGCGTGCGTGCCGGTGCAAACGCCGCATATCCGCTCGGTAAACGCCCAAGCGTCACGCGGGTCACGGCCACGCAGGATCACTTCCAGCCCGCGCCACATGGTGCCGGTGGAAACCGCATTGCGGATCATATTGTTGTCATCAAGGTTCACTTCGCAGCGCATGTGGCCTTCGATGCGCGTGACCGGGTCGACCACCACGCGGCGGCCACTATTGTCCAGACTGAAACCGTTGGGTGTATTGGTTGCGCCCATTATTGGTCACCTCCCTTGTCCTTGCGTTGCGCGTGTTTGACGGCGCTGATGGCGGCGTGTGCGGCGATCGCCGCGCCCACCACGCCTGCCACACCCATGCCGACTTCATCGGCGTTGGCTTCGATGCCGAACTGCTTGATATTGGTCAGGCGGTTGTAGAAGCTGCCTTTGTCCCAGAACCCGTCTTCGGAACAGCCAATACAGCCATGGCCGGACTGGATGGGGAAGGAAACGCCGCCATTCCAGCGGGTGGTGGAGCAGGCGTTGTAGGTGGTCGGGCCTTTGCAGCCGACTTTGTACAGGCAATAGCCTTTGCGGGCGGATTCGTCATCCCACGCTTCCACAAACTGCCCGGCGTCGAAGTGCGGGCGGCGATAGCATTTGTCATGGATACGCTGGCCGTAGAACATTTTCGGGCGGCCTTGGCGGTCAAGCTCAGGAATACGGTCGAAGGTGAGCATATAAGCCACCACCCCGGTCATGACTTCCGCAATCGGCGGGCAGCCCGGCACCTTGATGATCGGCTTGTCGGTGATGACTTTGTGCACCGGCGTGGCGCGGGTCGGGTTCGGCGCGGCGGCTTGCACGCAACCCCAGGAAGCGCAGGAACCCCAGGAAATGATCGCCTTGCAATCCTTGGCGACGCGGCGCAGCTTTTCCACGAATGGCTTGCCCGACTGGATGCAGAACATGCCGTCTTCGTTGAGTGGCGGGTTGCCCTCGACTGCAAGGATGTAATTGCCTTTGTACTTCTCAATGATCTCGTCGAGGATCGCTTCCGCCTGATGCCCGGCGGACGCCATCAGCGTGTCGTCGTAATCCAGCGAAATCATCGACAGCACCACATCCTTCGCCAAGGGGTGCGCGGAACGGATAAACGATTCCGAGCAGCAGGTGCATTCCAACCCATGCAGCCACAAAACGGGCGTGCGCGGCTTGGTTTCCATGGCTTCGGCGATTTTGGGCGCAAATGCAGGCCCCAGCCCCAGAGCGGCGGCTGTCAGACTGCAAAATTTCAGGAAGCTGCGACGGGTGATGCCCTGACGGCGCATCACCTCGTAAAAGGTTTCTAGTTCTGGCATGTGGCTCCTCCAACCAACGGTTCGCTATTACCAGCAAGGTAATCCCTGCAAACCAAGCAAATTTCGCGCCACTTATTTATATATTTGTTTTTGAAAAGTTTATGAGCGATTTTTAGTGTGTGTATGGAAAGATTGTTTGCACTCCAGTGCCTGGTGCTGGCAACGGCATTGCCACCCGAAAAAACCAAGGCAGATGAATTGCGTGGCCGTGTTAGGGGATGCCCAGCAGCTTGTGTGTCTGTATGCCCAGTTTCCACTGCGGGTGTTGCAGGCAATAGGCGACCGCCGCTTGCAGATGCTGCGCCTGTTGCGGCCCATCCAGCGCTTGCAGGTAGAAATGCCGGAAATCCAGCCCGGCGAACTGTTCCGGCGGTGCCAATGGCTGCGGGTAAACCAGTTTCAGCTCATCGCCCTGCGTCGCCACTAGCGGTGCAGCGGCCTTGGGGCTGACACACAGCCAGTCGACGCCCGGTGGGACAGGCTGGGTGCCGTTGGTTTCCACCGCGATTTCGAAGCCGCGTGCGTGCATGGCGCTGGTCAGCGCCGCATCCAGTTGCAGCAACGGTTCGCCGCCGGTGAACACCACGAAGCGGTTGACATCCTGTTGCACGCCAGCCAGCCACAGGCGTTCGATCTGCTGTGCAAGCGCGTCGGCGCTGTGGAATTTGCCGCCGTTTTCCCCATTGGTGCCGACGAAATCGGTGTCGCAGAAATCGCACACGGCTGTGCGCCGGTCTTGCTCACGCCCTGACCACAGGTTGCAGCCCGCAAAGCGGCAGAACAGGGCAGGGCGGCCAGTGTGGAAGCCTTCGCCTTGCAGGGTGTAAAACATTTCCTTGACGGAATAGGTCACACCGGCAGCCCCGGCTCGTGTTCGCCCCACGACAGCACCACGCCGCAGCCCGGCGTTTCGTACAAATCGATGCGGTCAAGCTGCGGCAGGCCGGGGCTGGCCTGGGTGCGTATCCAGCGGGCGAGGCCGGGCGGGTCAGGCTCATCCAATCCCGGCAGTTCGTTCAGGCAGTGGTGGTCCAACTGCTGGTAAAGCGGGGTGAACAGTTGCTTCACATCGCCATAATCGACCGTCCAGCCCATCACTGCATCCAGCGGCGAGGTCAGGTGCAGGCGCAGCAGGTAACTGTGCCCGTGCAGGCGGCGCACCCCTGCGTCGGGGGCGGCACGTTCCAGGTGCAAGGCGCTTTCAAAGCGCTGGTCTTTCCAGATGCGGTAACGCTGGCCGTCGTAGTGGCAGCCAGCGGTGACGGTTTCGTACACGCTCACCCAGGACAGCGCCTCCAGTTCCGGCTTGAGGCGCGCCCACAGCCAGGCGGCCAGCATTTCGCTGGTGGGGTTTTCCAGCCCCGGAATGTCGTTCAGGCAATGGTGGTGAAGCTGCGCATGCAGGGGGAGCCAGACGGCTTCCAGGCGGTCGAAATCCACCCCCATGTCCTGCGCCTGCA
Organism: Candidatus Thiothrix phosphatis; assembly: GCF_035668035.1. Taxonomy (NCBI): domain Bacteria; kingdom Pseudomonadati; phylum Pseudomonadota; class Gammaproteobacteria; order Thiotrichales; family Thiotrichaceae; genus Thiothrix; species Candidatus Thiothrix phosphatis. Next base: position 13,183 of record NZ_JAYMYJ010000042.1, read on the forward strand.
CATTTTGGTTGGCGTGCAGGATGACTTCAAAGCCGTGGCCATGCATGCGTCCGCACTGATGCCCCGGCGGCACCTGTGGCAGGCGGTGGGCGGCCTCGAAACGGAAACGCCGCCAGATATGGGCGTTGTCCTGCAAATCCAGGTCAGCGCCCTGATGGCGGGTGCTTTGCACGCCGACGGACGCGACGCCGGGCAACGCCATGCGGGCGCGCACCCAACGCGCCAGATTTTCATCCGTCGGCATCGGCAGGAACTGGTTGAGGTCGTTGTAATCCAGCGGCGCGACGCATTCGCCCAACTGGCGGCGCAGGGCTTCCACTGATGCGGCGTTTTGCACGCGCAGTTTGGCGAGGAAGCTGTGCCCGTGCAGGCGGCGGGCGCAATGGCCAACCGGCAACGGCGAACCTTGCGGGTTTTCAATCCGGCAGGCGGCCTCGAACGGGGCGGCGGCGGTGTAAAACAGGGTTTCGTTCATGCCTGCGCGCCAAACTTGGCCAGCAGTGGGTCAGGCGCGCCTGCCTCCAGGAAGCCTTTCGCCCGCAACAGGCAGGAGTCGCATTGCCCACACGGTTTGCCGTTTGCGTCCGGGTCATAGCAACTGCTGGTGAGGCTGTAATCCACCCCCAGCGCCAGCCCCTGACGGATGATGTCGGCCTTGCTCAAGTGGATCAGCGGCGTGTGGATGCTGAGTGTGTGGCCTTCCACGCCGGTTTTGGTGGCGAGGTTGGCCATGTTTGCGAAGGCGGCAATGAATTCCGGGCGGCAATCGGGGTAGCCGGAGTAATCAAGCGCGTTGACGCCGATGAAAATGTGCTGCGCTTCCAGCACTTCCGCCCAACCGAGCGCAAAGGAAAGGAAGATGGTGTTGCGGGCTGGCACATAGGTCACCGGGATGCTGTGTTCCATGCTGGCGGCGTCCCGGCCTTTGGGCACTTCAATGTCGGCGGTCAGCGCCGAGCCGCCGAACGCGCGCAGGTTGATGTCGGCAATGACGTGTTCCTCGACCTGCATGGCTTGGGCGACCTGCCGGGCGGATTCCAGTTCGATGCTGTGGCGCTGGCCGTAGCGGAAGGACAGCGCGTAGGGGGCGAAACCTTGTGCTTTGGCGATGGCGAGGACGGTGGTGGAGTCCAGTCCGCCACTGAGCAGGATGACGGCCTTGTTCATGAAGCGTTGAAGGTCAGGTCGACCATGAGCGGGTCAGGGAGGTTTTCGAACGCGCCTTGCACGTCTTCCGGCGTGACGCCCGCTGGCAGCGCCAGCCGCAGGTTGGCGTAAAACAGCAGTTCACCGGACATCGGCGCGGCGCGCTGTTCGCTTTCCAGCTCCTCGATATTGATGTTGAGGGCGGCCAACTGGCGGGTGATGTCGTGGATGATGCCGGGGCGGTCGTGGCCCAGCAGCTCCAGCGTCAGCGGCGTGCGGGATTCATGGGGTTCCGCTTCGCTTTGCTGCGCCAGGATGCGCAGGCCGTCGGTTTGCAGCGCGTCGAGCGCTTGCAGCAATGCACCAAGCTGTTCTTCGGCGATGACGACATGCGCCAGCCCGGCGAACTGTCCGGCCAAACGCACCATGCGGCTTTCCTGCCAATTGCCATGATGCGCCTTGACCGCTTCGGAAATGGATTTGACCAGCCCGGCGCGGTCGGGGCCGAGGACAGTCAGTACCAGGGATGTTTGCATGGGATGCCTTTTCAGTATGGGTGGATTGCCGAAAGTATAATACATCTGCGTATTTCGGGAAAAACACACGGCTTATCCGCCACTTTATCCGGATGTCTAATATGTATTACATGTGCAGGCCGTGCACTGGGCAAAAATGTCAGTAAAAAAATACAGCAATTAAAAGGCTGGATAATTTTTCTTCATTGGTTGAGAATTGTCAAACCTTTGCTTTTTAGTTAATGGATATACTTTTACACTGTTCAAATTATCTTCATTTTGGTAGGTATTTTTTTCTTAAAAATAGGGATTCTGATATATGGGCAACAACAGTGCTTTTTTTATGCAGCGCTTGAATGATCACATCCAATACCTTGGCCGGGTCACCAGGACATTGGCGGACAAGGATGATTTTCATGGGACAGACTGCCATTCCTGCAAGCTAGGCAGATGGATAGACAGTAGTGGCAGGGAGGATGTTGTCGCCCATGCGCCGCATGCTGAGGGCTTGTTTGAACGGTTGGTTGAACGCCATGAATACTTCCATTCGGTCAGCAATGAGGTGTTGGCCAAACATCAGGTGGGCGATACGGTCAACTGCTACCGCGCCATGACGGAAATGCACAAGGTGTCTGGCCAACTGGTCAGCCTGCTGTTGGATATTGACCGCAAGGTCAAAGTGGCGGCCTGATTCTTGCCCAATAACTTCGTAGCCAGATCAATGCGCAGTGCAAACCATGCAAGGGTCAAACGAACGCACGATGTGCTGCACACTGATTGGCTCGCTTTCACCAGAACGGACAGGCGCATTCACCAGCGCCTGCTCCAGCGCACCGGGCGCGCCGTTGCGGTCGCGTGGGGAAAAATTCCAGCTGGTCGGCGCAATGATCTGGTAGTTGAGGATGTATTGGTTGCGCACCGTTACCCAATGTCCCAGGCTGCCGCGCGCAGCCTCCACCAACCCGGCACCGCTGGCATCCGCCGGTATCTTGGCGGGTTGGTAAAACCGTTCGCCAGGGCGGATGTTCCGAATCCAGTTCTCCATCTGCGGCACAACCAAGGCCAGTTCCAGCAAGCGGGCAACCACCCGGTTTTGCACATTGCCACCGGCTTGGGCAACCAGTGCGCGGATCAGCGGATGCCCGTCAACCATCTGCCGCGCCAGTGCGCCGGTTTCGACAACCTGCCCGGCTAGGCGCGGTGCCTTGTTCCAACTGTAGGCTTCCGCCTTGCTGTAATCGGGCAGCGTCATTCCACGGCTGGGATGCAGCGGTTCGGCACCGCCACCCATCCAACTGGCATGCAGGTCTTCGCGGATTTCCCCGAAAGGGATGGCCTGCACACTGCCTGTGTCCGGCTGCCATACGCCTTGCGCGAACAGGTGCGCGCCCTCATTCCCTACCTGCCGGTATGCGCCGTAGCTCATAAAACGGTCAGTCGCCCGCCCCAGCTTGTCGAGTTCCAACTCATGGGCAAGATGCAGGAAATGGCGAAAATCACCGCCAGCCGGATTGCCGCTTTCCCGCCAATTTTCCAGCGCAGCAATGGAGTCGAGCGTGGCCACAGCCTCCAGCGTGTCGCCAAACAGCGTGGCTTCCAGGAAACGGCGGAACTGCTGCACGACCGTCAGCAGGCGGATTTTTTCACGGCTATCAACACCCTTGTTCACCCCACCGGGTTGCAGGTTGAGGGTATGCGGCCAATGCCCGCCAAGCGTACCCATCAGGTGCATGAAGGCAGCACGGGCAGGCAGGATTTCACGCGCCGCCGTCCCTTTGATGGCGGTGAAGCGGTTGGCGGCAGCGGCATGCCAACGTTCCCCCGCATAGACTTCGCGGGCAAAATCCGGCATGAAAAACAGGTAGAAATGCGTCAGATGGTCGGCAAGGTTTTCGCAGGCCAACAGCAGGTTGAGGCAGTGTTGCCCGTTGGGCGGGGCGGTGACGCCCGCCATATCAGCCAAGGCGTAGGCAGCGGCAACCGATTGGGAAACAGAGCAAATGCCGCAGATGCGCGGGGTGATGGCCAGGGCATCGTCGGGCACCTTGCCTTGCATGATCTGTTCGAAACCGCGATAGAGCGGCGCGCGCACCCAGGCTTTGAGCACACGGCCACCCCCTGTGTCGAGCTGGACCTCAAGGTCACCTTCGACACGGTTAAACGGGCCGAGAAGGGTTCGGCCCTTTATTTGCTGACCATCTGTTCGCATTCTGCGATCAGGTCATCCAGCACCTGGACGGCTGTTTTGGCTTCCGCCTTGATCTCTTTCAGGAAGTCCAGTTCACTCTTGCTGACTTCACCGTCTTTTAAAACCAGCTCCCGCAGCAAGTCCACTTCCTTGATGCTGATATGCCCATCGCCCAGCACAAAGCCCTTGGCCACTTTACGCCATTCCGCCATAACGCATTACTCCTTCTTTAGCATTTGTTTAAATGAATGAAATTTAAAGACATTCCTCGAAATGGAATGTTGGGTCTGATTATCCTTAAATCAGCCGGTTGAAACAATGTTTGGCAGGTGATGAAACCATTACGTTTTTTTCATACCCGGTTGCACCACAATATGATCCGACTGTGAGTTTTCCCTCACCCGCTTGGGTGTCGCCGCTTTCGACAGCGATGCCAGCGCCACGAACCACGCTTTCGGCATATCGGTCGGCAGGCCAATCGGAATCCCGGCAATATTCGGCGTATGCAGGAACGGATGCCCCGGCTCCTCAAACTCCGGTGCGGTGCAATTGATGCAGGCGTAACCAGCACGGGTGCAGGAACCTTGCCCGTTCCACAAGCGCAGATTGCAGTCAGCATGCGCCTGTGTGCCGAGGCAGCCCAAATGCTCCATCATGCAGCCGAGATCGGAAGGCTTTTCCGCGCTGGCCTTGTACTCGTAATACTCATTGCGCGAACAACCGTGATGCGCCAGATGATCGCTGTAGAAACGCGGGCGGGCAAAATGATCGAGCTCATCCACCTGCATACCCTGCATCGCCCACAGCAGCAAGGTTTCCGCCACCCAACCCGGATGCGTGGGGCAACCGGCGACATTGATCACCGGCAACCCGGCACGGCTACGGTAATCTGCCCCCAAGGCTCCACCCGGCAGATGTCCGTCGTATTGCAGACCACAAGCATCGGTCGGATTATTGCCCGCCGCCGTCATGCCACCAAAAGCCGCGCACGTACCAATCGCCAGCGTGTATTGTGCCTGAGCTGCCAACCGTTGCACCCAATGCAGCATGGCAGTATCAGTTCCCGCCAGCTTGTGGAATGCACCGGTGCCATTGGGGCCGCGCAGGATCGAGCCTTCCACGCACAAGATCTCCAGCGCTTGTTCACCTGCCGCCAATTGTTCCAACAAGGAAATCACTTCCGCGCCGCTGGCTTCGCTCAAGGAAGGGTGCCACAGGAATTCAATTCCGGCAGTCGCCAACGTATCCAACACATTGGGGTTTTCCGCGCACAACAGTGACATGGTGCAACCACCGCAGCCGCCGGATTGTAGCCAAAGTATTTTCAAGCCCCACCTCCCGGACTCTTGGGAAGCCGCAAGGTAAACTCTGCCCCACCGTCCGCATGATTGCGCACCAGCAACTTGCCGCCATGATTGGCCGCAATCCCGTAGCTGATCGACAAGCCCAGCCCAGTTCCCTGCCCAATGGGCTTGGTGGTGAAAAACGGGTCGAATACCCGCACCAGATTCTGCGGCGCAATCCCTGGCCCATTGTCATGCAGACTGAGTTCCACTTCGTCAGCGGTTTGTGCTACCGAGATCGACAGGCGCGGCTTGGTTGTCTGCTGCATTGCATCCAGCGCGTTTTGCACCAGATTGATAATGACCTGCTGGATTTGCCCCGGAATGCCTTCCACCAGCAAAACCTCAGGCAAATCGCCGTAGACAATATCGACTTCCAGACGGCTGCCTTTCACCACCCAGCGCACCGAAGTTTCCAGCGTATGCAGCAAATCGAAACGCACCATCTTGTCGGTCTGGCCGGAGGAAAAACTGCGCAGGTCACGCACGATGTCGCTAACCCGTTCCGCGCCTTCCAGAGTGCCACCGACCAGGGAATCCAGATCCTGCAACAGGTGATCGATGCGCAACTTTGCACGCATCGCCTGACACTCTTCCTCCGGCTGCCCGCTGTGAATGCATTCCAGATAATCACGAATACGCGTGCTATAACGTTGCATCGCATGCATATTGGCGTAGACGAAACTGATCGGGTTATTGAGCTCGTGCGCCACCCCAGCCACCAGCCGCCCGAGTGCAGCCATTTTTTCGGAGTTGACCAGTTGCTGCTGGGTGCGTTGCAATTCCTGATGCGCCTGATGCAAAGCATCAAATGCCTTGCGCAATTCACCGACCGGTCGGCCTATCAACACCATGCCTTCGATACGCCCGCGCATGTCGATACGTGAAGTGCAGTTCATTGCCAACGGGACTGGTTCGTGGATGCCTTTCAGGGTGATTTCGCAATCATGGATGGCGCTTTCACGAATCTTCTGCTGGAAACCATCCACCAGCGGGCGGCATTCATCCGTGAACAGCGTCTGGAACGGTTGGTTGAGCAGCTCGGCGGAGGTTTTGCCTACAATCTGCTCCAGCGCGGCATTGACCCGTTGGACGCGTCCGTGGAAATCGCACACGATCAGCACATCGGTCATCGCGACTTCAATGCTGGTGATGAATTGCTGGGCCTCTTCGAGTTCAGTGTTCTTGCGTTCGAGTTCGACCTGGTGATGCAACAGGTCGGTGTAGGTCTCATCCATCTTCTGGATGACCTCGATCCATGCCTGCTCCTGTGGCGCAGAGAGGCTAAGATTGCTGTCATCGTTAATGGAAACAGATGATTTCACAGTAGCGATCCTATAACCGATGGCAATGGCTTCCCTTAACTAGAAAACCAGTTTTCAAGACGAAGGTCGGAAAAATATTCAAAATCAGAGATATTGCGCGTTACCAAGGTAAGTCCGTGAGAATGGGCGATGGCAGCAATCATCCCATCAACAAATGCAGGCGTTTTTCCCATATTGGTTAACCGGGTACGTTCCTCTGCATGCCAGATGGCCGCCGCCTGCGTATAGGCCAGTACGGGTAAACCGGAGTAGAGTAAATCCTGAAAATAATGCTCCAGTTGGGAACGCTTGTGCGAAAGAGGCAAACGCTGGCATCCAAACAGCAACTCGTGCCAGACAATGCTTGCGGTTGCGATACTTTTGTAGTGTTGTTGTAATTTATGCATTACCTGTTCGTCAGGCTTCAACTTGGTTGGCTCTGACAAAACATTAGTGTCCAGCAGGTAAACCAGACTCAAAATACCACCTCACGCCCCGTTGAACGGTCACGTACATTGGCAAAGAGGTCTTCCTCTTCAGAAAAATCCTCAGGCTTCATGTGCTGACGAAACCGCTGGATAGCCTGCCAAATACCATTTTCCTGATTGGCCGGTTCTACTTCCCGCACTGAGATTTCAATCACTTTTCCGGCAAACAGCAGTTTGAGGGATTCCAGAAAATTTTCATTCAAGTCAGCCGGATTGAGTTTATATAGGGTATACATGGCTGATTCTCCTATCGTGCTGATCAGAAATGATCATAGCAATGTTCATTCCGCAATCCCATAACGATCCAGTTTATTCCTCAGACCCACCCGCGACAAACCCAGCTCTTCCGCCGCGCGGCTCTTGTTGCCGTGATGACGGCTGATCGCAGCACGGATGATGTGTGTTTCCAGCAGTTCGACCTGATCCTTGAGGGTTCCAGCCAGATTGTGCAAAGGCGGCGCGAAACTGTCCTGCTTGGGGTGAAAACCATTGTGCTGCATCACACCGCTGATATGCGGGCTGAGTGTGGCGGCATCCAGCAAGCGCCCCTGCGCCATCACCAGCATGCGCTGCACTTCGTTATGCAGCTCGCGCACATTGCCGGGCCAATCGTAAGCTTGTAATGCCTGCAAGGCGTCAATGCCGAAACCTTCCACCGTCTTGCCCATGCGGTGGCTGTGCTGTTGCAGCAACCAATTGGCCAGCGTGGGAATGTCCATGCGGCGTTCACGCAGCGGCAATAGATCAATAGTCATGCCTGCCAACCGGTAATACAGATCTTCGCGAAAACGGCCTGCCTGCACCTCTTCAAACAAATGACGGTTGGTCGCAGTGATTACGCGCACATTGACGTGGCGGCGCTGGCTACTGCCAACAGGGCGGAAACTGCCGTCCTGCAAGACACGCAGTAATTTGACCTGAAAAGCGGCGCTGGTTTCACCGATTTCATCCAGAAAAATGGTGCCCTCATGTGCTTGCTCGAACAGGCCGGAGTGATCGGCAATCGCACCGGTGAAGGCGCCGCGTTTGTGGCCGAACAGTTCGCTTTCCAGCAAATCATCCGGCAGTGCGCCGCAGTTTTCGATAATGAAAGGCTTGTCGGCGCGGCGGCTGTTGTAGTGCAAGGCGCGGGCAAACAACTCCTTGCCGGTGCCGGATTCACCCGTTAACAGCACTGACACATCATGCGGCGCGACCTTTTCCACTAGTTGCAGAGCGTGGTTGAGTGGGCTATCCGGGGCGCGGATGATATTGTCAGTGCGGAAGCTTTGCTGCAAACGTTGACGCTGATGGCGGGTATGTTCCTGTAACGTATGCGTGCTGGCCCGAAGTTCCAGCGACAGCAATTCGTTTTCACGCTGAAGCTGATGCAGGTGGATGGCATTACGCACAGTCAGCAGCAGATTGTCCGGGTGCCAGGGCTTGGAAATGTACTGGTAGATACCCGCCGCATTCACCCCCTGAATGATGTCTTCCGCGTCGGTATAGCCGGAGATGATCATGCGCACGATCTCGGGGTAATCACGACGCACACGGGTGAGGAATTCCACTCCGGTCATTTCCGGCATACGCTGGTCGGCGAGAATCACTTGCACCGGCTCATGTTCCAGCAAAGCCAACGCGGTAGCGGCGCTGTAAGCCATGTGTACGTCGAACTCTTCGCTGAGTATCCGCGCCATGCTTTCGACGGAACGGATTTCGTCATCTACCAGCAGGACAGCGGGCCGGGGCGTGCTCATACGCGCTTGCTACGCGGAAAGTGAACTGCGCAAGGCCTGCATCCTGGCTTCCAGCGCCTGCATTTGCTGCTCGACAATACCTTTGCGTTGCTGTTGCAACCAAGCCAACCAGCCATCCATACCTTCGCCACTGGTGGCGGAAACGTGCAGGATTTGGATGTTCGGATTCACCCGGCGTGCGTATTCCTCACACTTAACGACATCGAATTTCAGATACGGCAGCAAATCAACCTTGTTGAGAATCATCAGGTCAGCAGCGTGGAACATGTCGGGGTATTTGATCGGCTTGTCTTCGCCCTCGGTGACGGAGAGGATCGCGACCTTGTGTGCTTCGCCCAAATCGAAGGCTGCCGGACACACCAGATTGCCCACGTTTTCGATGAACAGGATACCGCCATCTTCCAGGGACAATGATTCCAGTGCATGGCCGACCATGTGCGCATCCAGATGGCAGCCTTTACCTGTGTTGATTTGCAAAGCAGGTACGCCGGTTTCGCGGATACGATCGGCGTCATTACTGGTTTGCTGGTCACCTTCCACCACCGCCATCGGCAGCTTGCCCTGCAAACGGGTCAGGGTTTCAGTCAGCAGCGTGGTTTTGCCGGAGCCGGGGCTTGAAACAAGGTTGAGCGCAAGAATGGCATGTTGCGCAAAATACTGGCGGTTGTGCGCAGCGTATTGGTTGTTTTTGCCGAGAATGTCCTGCTCGATCTGCACCATGCGTGCTTGCGACATGCCCGGCGCATGGGCGCGGGCGGCACCTTGCCCGTAATCATGCGTATGTCCATCGTGGTGGTGATCATGGCCGTGTTCGTGTGGATGTGCGAGGTCATGATCATGATGGTGATGATGTTGCCCTTGAATCGCTGCGTGGGTGTGGGGTTGAACCTGACCTTCGATTTTCAGCTCACCTTCACCGCAGCCGCATACCGTACACATTACTCTACCTCCAGTTCCTTGATCCGCATTTCTTCCCCGCGCGTGACCTGCAACTGATAACTGCCGCAGTGGGGGCAGGCATCGTAGCGCTGCTTCACTGTCACGGTTTGCGCGCAATTCAGACACCACGCTTCGGCGGGGACTTCGATAATTTCCAGTGTAGCGCCATCCGCCAAGGTATTGCGCACCACTACGTCAAAACAGAAGCGCATCGCTTCGACTTCCACCCCGGACATGGCGCCGATTTCCAGCCACACAGTTTTGACCTTGTGGAACTGCTGGCGGCGGGATTCGTCTTCCAACACTTGCAGCACGCCTTCGCACAGGGACATTTCATGCATCGGGGATAATCTCCAGTTGATAGTCCACACACGGGTCGAGGGCGGTGATCAGTGTGCGGGCTTGGGCGCGCAACTCTTCTTCCGTCCGCGCAAACAGGCTGTTCAACATGTGATGCAGTGAACCGTGCGGGTGAAAGTTCCATTCGGTCGGCGCCACAATCTGGTAGGTCTGGATCAAGCCGTTTTGCTGGGTGACCCGGTGAACCAGCAAGCCCCGGGCTGTGTGTAAAATGGCGATTCCTTTGCCCGCCGTCCCCTTCGGTCCGGCATCTTCCAAACAGGCCAGCGTATCCAGGACACGCGCCATCAAGCGCGTCATCAGGCCGCTGCCGTAACGTTCACGCCATACGCGCAAGGCTGGGTTTTCCCATTGCCGGGTCAGGCTGGAGGTTTCACAGGGGAGGCCGCCAACATCTGGTTCGGCGCAGAAACATTCCGCCCCTGTTGAGGTCAGTTTTTCCTCCCACCAGCGGATGGCGAATTCTGGCAGGGGACGCAAGGCGATCTTGCCAACCGGCTCCCAATCGTAACGGCACAACCTGGACATCAGGTTGCCGATTTTGCCGCGAATGGAAAGTTTCTTTGCATCCCCACGGGCGCAGTAATCCAGCCAGCGTTGTATTGGCAACCCCAGCAGTCGGCTTTCACACCATTGGCGGATTTCATCGGCCACCGCCTCAGGCGTTTCCGTGCGCAGCAGTTCGCGCTTGAGCTTGAACAGGGATTGCAATTCTGTGGCGGCCATCGGTTCACACCCCAGGACGGCGGGCCAGTCTTGGCAAAGGCGTAACAGGTGCTCAAACAGGGTCTCAGTCCTGACCTGAAAAGCGCGTTGTAGCTCAGTTGCAGGGGAGGGCACTTGTCCTGACGCCTGTTCGCAAGCGCGGGCGGAGGCGACCTCCTGCGCGGTTCCGCACAGGGTGAACAACATGCCCACCAGTTCGGGGGCAGCCGCCACCGGTTTTCCAGTAAAGAAATGGGGGGTGAGGCGCAAGCGGCTGGAGCGGATATTCACCGCTGTCACTTTCCCTTGCCGCCAGTGCAGGCGGATATGCAGTTGTCCTGTCAGCTGTTCTGGGGTCATGGAAACCTTGTTGCCACCGGGAAATGTATTGCTTACTGTAGCAAGCTTTAGGCCATGAGTTAAAGGGCGTGTCGCCGCTGCCCGGCTTGCCGCTTCAACGCAACAGGTTTTCCAGGGCGCTCAGACGTTGTTCCAGTTCGGCAATACGGGCTTCCAGCTGGGCGCAGCAATCCTGCTGGCGGTTGGTGCTGGCTGGCGGCGTAGCCGGATGGGAGATCGGCTCTTCCTGCAAATCTTCCAGCTTTTCCTCGCCCAAGGTGTGGAAATAGCGGTCTTCACGGCGGCCTGAGCCTGCGGGCAGGCGGATGGCCAGCGGGTTTTCGGCGCTGATCCAGGCGTCGAGGATGCCCTGGATTTCATCCGTGCTGCTGAAATCCGCCATACGTTCGGTGCGGGTCTTGATTTCGTTGAGGGTTTGCGGGCGGCGCAGCAGCAGGACTGCAAGCACGGCCTGCTGTTTGGGGTTCAGGTTGAGGCGGCGGCTGACCTTGTGCTCCACCCGCTGGGCGCGCTCGCTGTTCTGGATGATGGCCCAGCCGTCTTCCACCAGGGTTTTGGCGAGATGGCCGACCTTGCCTTCGTTCAGGTTCATGATCGGTTCGCGGCTGCTTTTCTGGTTGCAGGCCTGCATCAGGGCGTTGAGGGTCAGCGGGTAGTTGTTGGGCGTGGTGAGATGTTTTTCCAGCAGGCAGCCGAGGATACGGATTTCTTCGGCACTGAATGGCGGTTTCTGCACGTCTTCGTCATACATGGTTTAGCCCTTGTCGTTGCTTGGTTTATGTCGTTTGGCCGGGGTTCCAGTGTGAAAGGTTGGCGGTCGGGTCTGTCTCCCAGCGTGGCGGCGGGGGCAGGTGCAGGTTGGCCTGCAAAATGCGGATGTAGGCGGCGCGGGAAATGTTTTCCGCGCCCATGCTCAACAGGTGCGGGTTTTCGATCTGGCAGTCGATCAGCTTGAAACCCCAATGCTGCACATGCCAGGCCAGCGCCACCATGGCGATTTTGGACGTGTCCGGCTCGCGGCTGAACATGGATTCGCCGCTGAAGACGCCGCCGGTCGCCACGCCGTACAGGCCGCCGACCAATTCGCCTGCCGGATTCCACACCTCCACCGAATGGGCGACGTCCGCCGCATGCAACCGGCAGTAGGCGGTGTGCATTTCGTGGGTGATCCAGGTCTCAGCGGTGTAGGCGCGCGGCGCGGCGCAGGCGTCAACCACTTCGGCGAAGCAGGTGTCGAAGGTGATGCGGTAACCTTTGTTGCGCAGTGATTTGCGCAGGCTGCGGGTGATGCGGATCTTATGCGGAAACAGCACCGTGCGCGGGTCAGGAGTCCACCAGTAGATCGGCTCACGGGGGCCGAACCAGGGGAACACGCCCACCCGGTAAGCATTTTGCAGGCGCTTCATGCTCAGATCCCCACCCACCGCCAGCAGGCCGTTGGGTTCCTCCCACGCCAGTTCAACCGGCGGAAACGGCTCATCCGGCCAGTCGGCGTTCAATAGCGTCAAACTGAGGGATCGTGGTAACAAACAGCGCCCCGTTATTTGGCTTTGGCCAGTTGGTCGAGGTATTTTTCAGCGTCCAGCGCCGCCATGCAGCCGGTTCCCGCTGAGGTGATCGCCTGCCGGTAAACATGATCCATCACATCGCCAGCGGCGAAGATGCCCTCCACGCTGGTCTGGGTGGCGTTGCCGTTGGAGCCGCCTTGCACCTTGAGGTAACCGCCCTCCATTTCCAGCTGGCCGCTAAACAGGTCGGTGTTCGGCTTATGGCCGATGGCGACAAACACGCCCATCAGCGGAATATCTTGGGTTTCGCCAGTCTGGACGTGTTTGACACGCATGCCGGTGACGCCGGTGTTGTCACCCAGCACTTCATCCAGCACATGGTTCCACATCAGTTTGACCTTGCCTTCTGCGGCTTTTTCGAACAGGTGTTTTTGCAGGATTTTTTCCGAACGCAATTCATCGCGACGGTGCACCAGCACCACTTCGGCGGCGATATTGGCCAGATACAAGGCTTCTTCCACGGCAGTGTTGCCGCCACCGATCACTGCGACTTTTTGGTTGCGGTAGAAAAAACCGTCGCAAGTGGCGCAGGCGGAGACGCCTTTGCCCTTGAACTTCTCTTCGGACTCCAACCCCAAATACATGGCGGACGCGCCAGTGGAAATAATCAACGCATCGCAGGTGTAAACCCCGCTGTCGCCGTTCAGCGTAAATGGACGGCTTTGCAGATCCACACTATTTATGTGGTCGAAAATGATTTCGGTGTCGAAACGTTCCGCGTGTTTTTGCATGCGTTCCATCAGCTGCGGCCCCATCACGCCTGCATCATCGCCCGGCCAATTGTCCACTTCGGTTGTGGTCATCAGTTGGCCGCCCTGTTGCAGGCCCGTGATCAGCACCGGGTTGAGGTTGGCGCGGGCGGCATAGACCGCAGCGGTGTAACCTGCTGGGCCAGAGCCAAGGATGAGTAAGCGGCAATGTTTCGTCGTGTTCATGTATAATTCTCCTTACGTCACGGGGAAGCGTAGCGCCCCGCTCATTCCGAATCGGGTAATGCTATGTGACATGCAGGGCCGGGTAAAGTAGTAATCGGAAAAACAGTCTTTATAATATCGGGATTAAACAGACAGGGATATTGGTTTGGCTAAGGTTATTCTCAATCAGAAAAAGCGCCTGGGTTTGCAACAGGCCAGCGTCATCATCTTTCTTGGCATTGCTGCGGTCATCATGCTGGCGCTGCTTTCCTACAGCGAGCTTGATCCGGGCCCGTTCCACACCAACAGCGACCCTATCGGGCGTTGTGCAAATATGGCGGGCTGCAAAGGCGCTTGGTTGGCGGATTTTCTGATCGGCCTGCTGGGCTATCTGGCGTACCTGCTGCCGATCGTGTTGGTGGTGATGGGGCTGACGGCGTTCCGGATGGGGCCTTACATGAAAAACCCCAATAACCCGGTGGGCGGCATCAATGACGTGATCACCAGCGTTGGGGCATTGTTCACCCTGCTGTCAGGGGCAGGGTTGGCGCACCTGTTGTTTGAGCCATACCCGCATGGCATTGGCGGCGGCATGTTGGGGCAAACAGTCGGCAATTTCTTTACCCGCACCTTCCTGGGGTATTTCGGCTCGGTGGTGTTTTTGCTTTCCCTGTTTCTTGGCAGCATTACGGTGGTGGGGGATATTTCCTGGGCGCAAGTGACGGAGAAGGTTGGCGATTGGATGCTGAAACTGTTCGACAAGTTGCAGGCCACGCAGGGCAATAGCGGTCAAGAGCCAGTGGCGGAAGGGAAGTCGGGTGGGGTTTTCGGGCGCTTTTCGGATGTCCTCAACCGGGGTTTGCAAGGTGGTGGCGGGGCGTTGGGCAAGGCGGGTGAATGGGTGAACAAAACCGTCGGGGAACGGCTGACGGATAAGACGCCGGAGCCAGAATTGGGCAGGGGCATCGACCTGACTGATTTGCATGCACCAAACCGCCAGGAGCCACGATTGGATTTGCCAGATTTTTCTGCCATGCATCAGGACAGGCAGGAAGCATCCGCAAAAACCAGCGCTTCAGCTGACAGCAACGAGCGGACGGGTGATGTTGCGGAGGCGACGGGGGTTCGTGACCTTGCCAAGGAGCTGCGCCCCAAAGCGGGCAAGAAAGGTAGTCACTTGCGCTTGCTGCCGCCTCTGAGCATGCTGAATCCGCCGCCACGGGAACGTGCCACCCAGTCCAAGGAGCGCCTCAACGAACTGGCGGACAAGCTGGTGGAGGCGCTGGGGCATTATGGCGTCCCTGATGTCAAGGTGGTCGCGCGCGACCCAGGCCCTGTCATCACCCGGTTTGAGCTGGAACTGCCGGATGGCACCAAGGCTTCCAAGATTTCCGGGCTTGCCTCCGATCTGGCGCGCAACATGTGCGTGGCCAGCGTGCGGGTGGTGGAGGTGATTCCAGGGCGGCCTACTATCGGCATCGAAATCCCCAACGACCGCAGGGATGTGGTGACCATCAGCGAAATGCTGGCGGCTCCGGTTTACAAGAAAAGCCATTCCCCGCTGACGTTGGTGCTGGGCAAGGACATTGCAGGCAACCCGGTGGTCGCCGACCTCGGGCGGATGCCGCACCTGTTGGTGGCGGGCACCACCGGCTCCGGCAAGTCAGTGTTCGTCAACGCCGTGTTGATGAGCCTGCTGTACAAAGCCACGCCGGAAGACGTGCGCATGATCATGATTGACCCGAAAATGCTGGAATTGAGCAGTTACGAGGATATTCCGCACCTGCTCGCGCCGGTCGTGACCGACATGAAGCACGCCGCCAACGCCTTGCGCTGGTGCGTGGCGGAAATGGAGCGGCGCTACCTGCTGATGTCCAAGCTGAAAGTGCGCAATATCGCCGGTTTCAATGAAAAAATCCGTGAGGCGCAGGAGCGCGGCGATGTGATCATGGACCCGCTGTTCGACCCGCTGACGGCGGTGGATGGCCATCCGCAACCGCTTAAGCCGCTGCCTTACATTGTGGTGATCGTGGATGAGTTCGCCGACATGATGATGGTGGTCGGCAAGAAGGTGGAGGAATTGATTGCCCGGCTGGCGCAGAAGGCGCGTGCTTCCGGCATCCACCTGATTTTGGCGACCCAACGTCCGTCGGTGGATGTCATCACTGGCCTGATCAAGGCCAATATTCCAACCCGGATTGCTTTCCAGGTTTCCACCAAGATAGACTCGCGCACCATTCTTGATCAGGGCGGGGCGGAGCAGTTGCTCGGTTATGGCGATATGTTGTACATGCCGCCCGGCACCTCCCTGCCGTTAAGGGTGCATGGTGCGTTGGTGACAGACCGCGAAGTCGAGGATGTGGCCAACCACCTGAGGGAACATGGGGAACCTGACTACATTGATGAGGTCTTAGCGGATACAACGTCTCCATCCGACGCCATACCGGGGCTGGAGCCGTTGGCTGAACGGGAAGGCGAGTCAGACCCGCTGTTTGATGAAGCAGTGGCAGTCGTCACCGAATCCCGGCGCGCATCGATCTCTTATCTGCAACGTCGCCTCAAGGTTGGCTATAACCGGGCGGCACGGATGATAGAAGACATGGAAAGCGCAGGCGTGGTCAGCCCGGTGTTGAGCAATGGCACGCGTGAGGTGCTGGCGTCGCCCCCGCCTGCGCGCGATTGAAACAGGATTCAGAGGATAATTGATGAAAACAATGTTTGCGAAAACGCTGGCGGTCATGTTGGCGGCTGGTTTGATGGCCAGTTCCGCATGGGCGGGCGGGCGTGAAAACCTGAGTAATTTTTTCACCCAGGTTGACACCATGCAAGCGGCTTTCAGCCAGCAAGTGCTGGATGATAAAGGGGCGTTGCGCCAGTCCTCCAGCGGCAACGTGTACCTGTCGCGGCCCGGCAAGTTCCGTTGGGAATACGCCGCACCCGACAAGCACGAAATCGTCGCTGATGGCAAAAATGTGTGGGTGTACGATGTGGAGCTTGACCAAGTGACGGTCAAACCGATGGACAAGGCGCTGTCTTCCGCCCCGGTCGCCATGCTGTTGCAGAAGCAGCCGGTCGAAAAGCAATTCGACGTGCAGGACATGGAAGCGGATAACAGCACGCTGGAATGGTTCCGCCTGACGCCCAAAAAGCAGGATTCCGATTTCACCACCATGGATTTGGGCGTCAGCAGCAATGGGATTGAGGAAATGATCCTGGGCGACAAATTTGGCCAGCAGACCTATATCAAGTTCCAGGGCATGCGCACCAACGTCAATCTCGACGGCAAGCTCTTCAGCTTCACCCCGCCCAAGGGTGTGGATGTGGTTGGGAAACCTTCCTGAGCGGATGGGGCAGGATTTTACCCCGCTGGCTGAACGGATGCGCCCGGCAAACCTGAATGAGTATGCCGGGCAAGCCCACCTGCTGGCGCCCGGCAAACCGCTGCGGCGCGCCATCGAAGAGTCCCGCCCGCATTCAATGTTGTTCTGGGGGCCGCCCGGAACCGGCAAGACCACGCTGGCGCGGTTGATTACCCATTACTGGAGCGCTGAATTCATCACGCTGTCGGCGGTGTTGGCAGGGGTGAAGGAAATCCGTGCCGCTGTCGAAGTCGCCCGTCAGAACCGTGGGCAATTTGGACGCAAGACCGTACTGTTCGTGGATGAAGTCCACCGTTTCAACAAGGCGCAGCAGGATGCGTTTTTGCCGCATATCGAGGACGGCACGCTGCTGTTCATTGGCGCGACCACCGAAAACCCTTCGTTTGAACTGAACAATGCCTTGTTGTCGCGGGTGCGCACTTATGTGCTGCGTCCATTGGCGCAGGCGGACATCAAGGCGGTATTGCAACGCGCTTTGCAGGATGCGGACAAGGGCTTGGGGGAAATGCGCCTACAGGCAGGTGATGCAGCGCTGGACACATTGGCGGCAGCGGCTGACGGCGATGCGCGGCGGGCGCTCAACTGGCTGGAGATCGCTGCGGATCTGGCGGAAGAAACGCCAAGCGGTCTGCAAATTACGGAAACTACGGTCAAGGAAGTGGCAACGGAATCCTTGCGCCGCTTTGACAAAGGCGGCGACCTGTTTTACGAACAGATTTCTGCCTTGCATAAGTCGGTGCGCGGCACGGATCCGGATGCGGCGTTGTACTGGCTGTGCCGGATGTTGGATGGCGGCTGCGATCCACTGTACATTGCCCGCCGGGTGGTGCGGATGGCCAGCGAGGACATCGGCAACGCCGATCCGCGCGGATTGCAGCTTGCCCTGAATGCATGGGACGCCTACGAGCGGCTGGGCAGCCCGGAAGGCGAACTGATGATTGCGCAGGCGGTGGTGTATCTGGCCTGTGCGCCCAAAAGCAACGCGGTTTATGTCGCTTACGGGCAGGCGCTGGCGGATGCGCGCCAATCCGGTTCGTTGGACGTGCCGATGCATTTGCGCAATGCGCCCACCCAATTGATGAAGGCGCTGGATTTTGGCAAGGGCTACCGCTATGCGCATGATGAACAGGGCGCGTATGCGGCGGGGGAGACATATTTCCCGGAAGCACTGAAAGGACGGCGCTACTACGAGCCGGTGGAGCGGGGGCTGGAGTTGAAAATTCGGGAAAAACTTGCCAAGTTGCACAGCGGCCAATAGTAATGCTTGGCGTTATTCTTTTAGCTTGATGAGCAAATGGCCTTCTTCCACATGGATGTCTTCCACACCATCTGCAAACGATTTCCAAAAGCCTTCATTGCCGCCAAATTCGTTGACCATATCAACATTCTTCAAGTTGCCGAGCCAAGCATTAGGCAGTGGGACTCCCCATACGCTGACACCTTTGAGTTTCACCACCGGACGGCCATTGGCGTAGGCAAGCTCCAAACCCGTGTTGACTTTCAGGGTTTTGCCGCCAATAAAGGGGAAGTCAGGGTCGAGCGGGAGCAGGATTTTGGCGCTGGCGAGATTCTCCGACAAGTCGATGACAGCCTTTTCCCCCAGCTCGGTGTTTTTCGCCAATAATGCGTTCAATTCTTTTTCGCTGAGGGATATTTCACGTTTTGCATTTGCCTCGTTATAAGGTTCCGGGGTTAAATCTTCGGGTTGTTGCGGGTTTGAGCCAATGAGATCGGGCAAGCCAATTTGCTGGAGTTTATGCTCCAGCGTGGTTTCTTCCTGTTGATTGAGTTTTACCGGCGTGAAGGGCTTGGGAAAAAGGAAATACTGCGCCACCCATAATGTGACGCTTACAGAAAGAAAAACAGTCAGCAGAATTAGCCCCGCGACATGTAAACACCCTATTTTATGTTCTGAGTTTGTGTCCATTTATGCTCCAGCAAAAATATACGACCATCCTGGGCCTTAGTCCTCGCATAGTAAGCATTTAGCATAATTTATCTGGCTGGGTTTGCAAAAATCTGCCAGAGTTTAAAAATTGACGATTAACGGGCGCTAGTATGTCGGAATTTGATCTAATCCGCGAACACTTTTTTTGGCGAAACATACCAGATTCCGTGCGTATCAGCGTGGGGGATGACGCGGCGGTTTTGCGTATGTCTCCAGGGCGGGAGTTGGCTGTTTCGGTTGACACTTTTAATGCTGGAATTCATTTCCCACTGGATACGCCGCCGCATGCGGTTGGCTATAAAGCCTTGGCGGTCAACCTGAGTGATCTTGCCGCAATGGGGGCTGAACCGGCTTGGTTTACCTTGGCACTTTCCATGCCGTCGGCTGACCGGGAATGGGTGCGCGAATTTACCCAGGGCATGCAGGAGTTGGCGGAACAGCACAATATTTTCCTGATCGGTGGTGACACTACACGGGGGCCATTAAGCATCACCATCCAGGTAATGGGTTGGGCGGAGCCGGGCAGGGCGCTGTTGCGCAGTGGGGCGCAGGATGGCGACCTGGTTTGCGTTTCCGGCACGCTGGGTGATGCTGCGGCAGGGTTGGCGGTTGTGCAGCAACGTTTGCAATTGTCGGCGGAAGCGGCGGAATTTTGCATCCGGCGGCTAAATTATCCGTCGCCACGCTTGCAATTGGCGGAATATCTAAGGGGCAGGGCGACAGCTTGCATGGATATTTCCGATGGTTTGCTGGCTGATCTTGGTCATATTTTACAAGCGTCAGGCGTCGGCGCACACCTTTATCATGCCTTGGTTCCGCTTTCCCCTGCATTGGGGCAGCTGACCCTTGTGCAAAGACTAGACTTCGCGTTGCGGGGAGGGGATGATTACGAGCTATTATTTACTCTGCCAGAACTTCATTTAAGCGAGGTGCAGGATTTTGCGCAGAGGCTGGGCAATCGTGTGACAGTTCTCGGGGAAATTGACGCCGATCAAGCAGGGCTTTCAGTAGATTACGCTTTTCATGATAAACGGAGCGGTTATGAGCATTTTTCTTGAGCATGGCATCTTGTTTGGGAACCTTTGCAAATATACGATTGTCTACCGAAACAACAATCACATTAGGGCTTAAATATATGGAAAACAGAATGAAAATAGGGGCTGCCGCTTTAACTCTGGCAGCGATGGTTTCTGGTTGTGCTCCTGTTCCGGGAACCACTCCGCAAGCCGGGGCGACAGGCGATTACAATTCATATGGGACTACGGCCTCAAACAACTATGGTTACGGTTCGACGGGAACCAATACCAACGCCTCTTATTACGATTATGGTTCTGGCGGCAGTACAGCGGGGGGTGGGACGCCTTCTTATGATTATTCTTCCGGGAACAGCAGCAGTTACGGCACGGGTGGTTCCACCTCTTCTGGTTCCACTTATTATGACTACACTGCGTCTGCGGGCGGGTCGGCTTCCAATTCGGCGGGTGGGTCATATGCAGTGCAGGTAGTTGCCAGCCCTAATCGGGGCACGGCTGACGCCATGGCAAGCCAGATGCAGTCTATGGGTTTCAATGCGGTGGTTGATCAGGTTGGCGGCTATTATAAGGTGCGCGTGCCGTTCAGCAGTGAAAGTGAGGCCAAAGCCAATTTGGGACGTATCCGTTCCAGTATCCCAGACGCTTTTTATACCGTCCGTTAATCGCCATTCATCTCCACAATGCCCCCTTTAAAAGGGGGCATTGAACATTCATATAACGTTTGCTTCCGTTCCTCCGTTTGCTTCAGGACTTTCCAGTCAATAGCTGGTAAAAATATCCATATATAAAATGTATGGAATTTATTACATATGTTTGTCACCAAAGTGTTGCCTTATCTTCCACTGCTGTTTTGGGTGTTGTTTGCGGTTCCTGCGCAAGCCGGTTTGTATCGCTGGGTGGATGAACAGGGTGAAGTTCACTATTCGGATGTAGTCCCGCAAAGCGCAACCAAGCAGGAACGTAGTGAACTCAATGAGCAAGGAATGACCATCAAGACCTTTCCGGCGGCACCGACAGCGGAGGAAATCGCTGCGCGCGAGCGTCAGGAAACGATGGCCAAATTACGTAATGCCATGGATAACAAACAGCAGGAGCAGGATAACTACTTGCTGGCGAATTATGCTGATGTGACGGAACTGGATGCTGTTTTCAACAGTAAGCTGGATGTTCTAGGTAAGAACACCCGTTCGATAACAGAGCGCCGTGACACGCTGGCCAGCCGTGTGGATGCAGTCAAGGCGCAAGCGGCCAAGCTGGATAGCGTGGATGAACGTGACACGCTACAGGCGTATGTCCACGAAGCAGAGCAAACACTGGCCAGTTATGATTATGCCATTCAGGAAAATCAGACCGAACAGGATCGTCTGCGCCAGCACTACGAAAAAGACCGCGCCCGCTTGAGCGTCTTACTTAGCGGGTCACCATCGTCCCAACACCCTGATCCGTCAAAAGCTCCAGCAACACTGCGTGTGGCACTCGACCGTCAATGATGCTGGCGTTGTTTGCTCCGCCAGCAATGGCGTCCATCGCGCAAGCCAGTTTGGGCAACATACCGCCTTGGATGGTGCCATCCTCGACTAATTTCTGAATATCTTGCTGGCTGAGTTTTTCGATCAGGCAACCCTGCTTATCCAAGACACCGGGCGTATTGGTCAGTAATAGCAGGCGTTCGGCGTTCAGCACTTCCGCCATCTTGCCCGCCACGATATCGGCGTTGATATTGTAACTGGTGCCATCCCGTCCTACCCCGATCGGGGCAATAACCGGAATGAAACGGTCTTCTTCCAGCATCCGCACCACGCTGGCATCAATTTCAGTGACTTCGCCGACATGGCCGAGGTCGATGATTTCGGAAGGTTGGTTTCCGGTGGCCTTGCGCTCCAGCACCATCTTCTTGGCGATGATCATATTGCCATCCTTACCGGTCAGGCCGATGGCGCGCCCACCCGCTTGGTTGATCATGTTTACAATCTGCTTGTTGACAAGTCCGCCCAGCACCATTTGCACCACATCCATGGTTTCAGCATCGGTCACGCGCATGCCGTCAATGAAATAACTTTCCTTGCCAATCTGCTTCAGGAGATTGCCGATTTGCGGGCCGCCGCCGTGGACAACGACCGGATTGATGCCCACCTGTTTCAGCAACACGATGTCACTGGCGAAGCTTTTTTGCAGGGCAGGGTCAGTCATGGCGTTGCCGCCGTATTTGACCACAAGGGTTTTGCCAGAGTATTTCTGAATATAAGGGAGCGCCTCCATCAGTATGGCGGCGGTATCACTGGGTTTGTTGCTCATGGGCTCAAGTTTTGTTGGTTTGCAAGGGCAGAAATTATAGCCTAAATATGTGGGCATTTTGCTTTCAGTTTAACAGCCAAATATCCTTCTTTTGTTGTATGCTCAGAAGTGCGCGTAGAGGAACCACGAATTGGAGGAGAAATCATAATGAGTAGAGACGTTGTTGTCCTGAGTGCTGTCCGTTCCGCCATTGGCGCGTTTGGCGGTTCGCTGGCGGAGATGGAGTCCAGTGAACTGGGTGGTCTTGTAATGAAGGAAGCTGTCAGCCGTTCAGGCGTTGATCCGCAGGCGATCAGCTATGTCACAGTCGGCAATTGCATTCCGACAGATTCCCGCTATGCCTATGTTTCACGGGTGGCCTCCATCCAGGCGGGGTTGCCGATGGAATCCATAGCCATGCAGCTCAACCGCTTGTGTTCATCCGGTTTGCAAGCCATTGTCACCACGGCCCAGAACATCATGCTGGGCGACGCTGATTACGGCATCGGCGGTGGGGTGGAGGTCATGTCCAAAGGCACTTACATGATGCCTGCCCTGCGTAGCGGTGCCCGTATGGGTGACACCAGCGCCATTGATAGCATGGTGGCTGTCCTGACTGACCCGTTTGGTGCTGGGCACATGGGCATAACGGCTGAGAATCTGGCTACCAAATGGAATATCAGCCGGGAAGAGCAGGATGCTTTTGCCCTGGAATCCCAGCGGCGGGCAGCGGTTGCGATTGCGGAAGGCCGTTTCAAGTCACAGATTGTCCCAATCGTGAAAAAAACCCGCAAGGGTGATGTGGTGTTCGATACTGATGAACACCCGCGTGCGAACACAACCATGGAAACCTTGGCTAAAATGCGTCCGGCTTTCAAGAAGGATGGGACAGTCACTGCGGGGAATGCCTCCGGCATTAATGATGGCGCGGCTTTCTTTGTGCTGGCCGCAGGGGATGTTGCTGAGAAAGCAGGCTATAAACCAATGGCGCGTCTGGTGTCGTATGCAGTGGCAGGCGTGCCGAATGACCTGATGGGCGAAGGGCCTATCCCGTCGTCAAAACTGGCTTTGAAAAAGGCTGGCATGACACTGGATCAGATGGATGTCATTGAGTCCAATGAAGCGTTTGCGGCACAGGCGCTGGCTGTCGCCAAAGGGCTGGATCTGGATATGTCCCGCACCAACCCGAATGGTGGGGCAATTGCGTTGGGTCATCCGGTTGGCTGTTCTGGCGCATTCATCGCCACCAAGGCATTGTATGAGTTGGAACGCATCAATGGACGTTATGCGCTGGTGACCATGTGTATTGGCGGCGGCCAAGGCATTGCGACCATCTTCGAACGTCTGTAATTTACTGCCCCATAACCCACCTTACCAGCTTGTCTGGTAAGGTGGGTTATCTGCGTCCCGTACTCTATTGGCCAGATTCATCAGGCTTGATGTAGTTCTTATAGTTCTCCTTGAAATCGCGCAGGTTGTCGCCAAGCATATGGCGGAACTGCTTGCTGAGATATTCCATGGCTTCGTCCATGTCAGCAATATATTCCTTGCGGTCAACGGATGACGAAGCGACCACAAAAGCATTGAAGCGGGCGGCGGCGTAAAGCATGGCGGCACCGATTTTGCCGGGTTCGCTGTTTTCCAGCCCGTTGTTGGCCTGTTCTATGAATTGTTCAGCCAAATCCCAGAATTCTTGGTCATTGTCTTGCGGGCTGACGTCTTTTTTCTTACTCATTCGGCAAATCCTTGGGGTGAGGGGTACAAGGTTAAAACAGCAACATTTCCATAGTCACAGGATAGGTATAGGCATCGTCATGGCGCAACTCAATGGCGTCCGGAATGGCCGAAGCCGCCCTCACCGCGCTGGGAAGACCCGAAATCCTCCACCTGTTGCAGCGCAACCTGCACCACCGGCACAAACACCAGTTGGGCGATACGCTCGCCGGGCTGGATGGTGAATGGGTCTTGACCTCGGTTCCAGCAGGAAATGAACAACTGCCCCTGGTAATCGGAGTCAATCAGCCCCACCAAATTGCCTAACACAATACCATGTTTATGGCCAAGCCCGGAGCGGGGCAGGATAACGGCCGCCAGGCCAGGGTCGCCGATATGGATGGCGAGGCCAGTGGGAACCAAGTGGGTATCGCCGGGCAACAGGGTGACGGCTTCATCCAGGCAGGCGCGCAAATCCATGCCAGCGGAGCCGTTGGTGGCGTATGCAGGCAAGGGAAATTCGTCGCCGATGCGCGGGTCGAGAATCCTGTATTCAATCGTGGCCATCAGGGTGTTTTTTCCGTTTGTGGTATTGCTCCGCCACCAGCTCCATCAAGGCTTCCGCCAGTTGCTGTTTGTCCATTTCCGGCAAGGAGCGGTGGCCGTCCTTCCACACGACCTCCAACGCATTGGTGGGTTGGTCGAAGGCTTTGCCGTCAGCAACGGAATTGGCGGCAATCATATCGATTCCTTTGCGCTCCAATTTGCTGCGGGCGTATTCCATCAGGTTGTGGGTTTCCGCCGCAAAACCAACGGTAAACAGGTGTGGGTATTCTTGCGTAATGGTGGCCAGAATATCCGTTGTGCGTTTCATTTCAAGATGCAGTGTGTCGGCGTTTTTCTTGATCTTGTGGTTGGCGACAGCGACCGGGGTGTAGTCGGCAACGGCAGCGGTCGCAATAAACAAGTCAGTCTGCCGAGCCTGTTCACAGGTCGCCTTGAGCATGTCGGCGGCGGATTCGGTGATAATACGTTGCACGCCTGGGGGACAGTCCAACGACACGTGACCCGACACCAGCATCACCTTTGCGCCCATCTTTGCTGCCGCCTGCGCGACCGCGTAGCCCATTTTGCCAGAACTGCGGTTAGTGAGAAACCGTACCGGGTCGATGGCTTCACGGGTAGGCCCGGCAGTCACCAGCACACGCACTCCCTGAAACAAGGTGCTGACAGCGCAGCATCCTTCCAGCGCGCGCACCAGCTCGGCAGGTTCCAGCATCCGGCCTGGGCCAGTGTCGCCGCATGCCTGCTCGCCTTCGGCTGGGCCGAAAACATACACGCCACGCTCCTTCAGGGTGCGGATATTGTGCTGGGTAGCGGGATTTTTCCACATTTGTTGGTTTGCCGCTGGCGCTACGGCAAGCGGGGCTTTTGACGCCAGGCAAATGGTGGTCAGCAGCTCATCCGCCAGTCCCCAAGCCAGTTTCGCCAACGTATTGGCCGTCGCTGGCGCAATCAGGATGTAATCCGCCCAGCGCGCCAGCTCAATGTGCCCCATGCCCATCTCGGCTTCAGGATCAAGCAATTCGGTATGCACCGGATTCCCCGACAGCGCTTGCATGGTCAGCGGTGTGATGAATTGCTGCGCGGATTTTGTCATACAGACGCGCACGTTTGCGCCTTGCTTGATGAGCAAGCGCACCAGCTCGGCGGATTTATAGGCTGCGATGCCGCCACTTATCCCTAAAAGAATGTTTTTGCCAGGGAGGAATGACATAAGATTTGCCCTCTGACCCAATGAATAAAAAAGCATGAACTATGGCAATCACTGACTGGCCGGTTGATGAACGTCCACGCGAAAAATTGTTGTCACGCGGCGCTCAAGCCCTGTCTGACGCCGAACTGCTGGCTATTTTCCTGCGTGTAGGCGTGCGCGGGAAAACCGCCGTCGATCTCGCACGCGAGTTGCTGCAAGGCTTTGGTAGTTTACGACAATTGTTTGATGCAGACGCACAAAATTTTTGTGCAGTGCAAGGTATGGGTGAAGCCAAGTACGTCCAGCTTCAGGCGGTGCTGGAAATGTCGCGCCGTTATCTGGCGGAAAAAATGCAGCGGGGTGACCCTTTGTCTGATCCGGATACCGTGCGTTTCTACCTGACCTCCCGGTTGCGCGACTACCGTTTCGAGGTGTTTTCCTGCCTGTTTCTGGATAACCGCCACCGGGTGATCCAGTATGAGGAGCTGTTCCGTGGCACCATTGACGGAGCCAGTGTCCACCCGCGCGAAGTGGTGCGGCGGGCTTTGCATCACAATGCGGCGGCGGTCATTTTTGCACATAACCACCCTTCCGGGGTGGCGGAGCCTAGCCAGGCGGATGAGCGCATTACCCGGAAATTGCAGGATGCCCTGCGCCTGATTGATGTCAGGGTGCTGGATCATTTTGTGGTAGGGGATCATGTGGTGTCCTTTGCTGAAAGGGGCTTGCTGTAATGGATGAGCAAAAATGACGGACGTGCTACCATGCGTGAATATCGCCAATAATTTTTCTCACCACCAAAAGGACTTAGCCGTGATTACAGCGGAACAGGAAAAACAGGTCAGCGGAACCATGGAGCTGCTGAGCGCTTATATCGCCAAACCACCCTGGGAAGAATGGATGGTGGAGGTCTTTTCCGACGCCATTGCCTATGCCGCCGAAATGCTGGAGCTGTCAGGCGATGAAGTGCTGGACTATCTTGAAGAAGAACCCCAAGGACAGATGGCGCATTCCCACGTATTTGAGCACTTCGTAACCACCGAAACCAATGAGGATGGTGAAAGTGCATTGCAGGAGTTCATGCGCGCACGGGTGCAGCAGGAGGAGCAGTCTTTTGCCTGCCAATATTTGGAGGCGCTTAACCAGTCAAAACTGGGGCTGTGGGAAGTGGTGGGCAAGGCCGGAAAATTTGTGGACGTGCGTCAAATGGGGGCAGAGGAACCTGTTGTGGTGAGGGTGGCTCTGGATGCGGGCAAAATTCCAGCCAATATCTGCATTGCTTCACGCGTGCTGACCTTGCCGGGTGATAACCATGTGTTCAGTTTTGGCATGCTGCCGGTTGAACACAGTGAAGCTGAAGACATTCTGGCCTATCTCAAGCAGGTGCGTGGCGAGATGCAGGAAGCCGCCAAAAGCGGGGAAGGGCAGGAGTATGATGCGGACGATATTGAGGCGGCCATTGGAGAAGAGTTGGAGGATCTGTTATTCCATGAAACGCTGACCGCCTGGATCGGGCAAGGTTTTGATAGCTAAAGGCATGCAACAGAAAAGAAAAAGGGCCGCCGCAATGGCAGCCCCTGAACAGCTTTTTTACTTCTCTATTTTAAGATAAGTTTTAATGGTTACGTTGTCACAACGTTGAAAAAGTGCTTGTATTTCCTCCTAGCTGTGCGTCTATGCGCGTTCTCCAGTACAAGCACGCGGGGATTATAGGGGAATTGGCGCTGAACAGAATACCCTTTCTCTGCCGGGAATAAGGCAGTCTATGCAAGGGTATTCCCTAAGTTCCCTCAGAACGGAATATCATCGTCGAAATCTTCAAAGCCGCGATCAGCGCCACCGCCTGTATTGCCATTGCCAGCGTAAGAATTGTTTGAGCCTCCGCTACGCGCTGGAGCGCCATCATCGTAACTGCCTGCCCCCATGCCACCGCCTGGGCGCCCGCCCAACATCTGCATATCACTGGCGACAATTTCCGTGGTGTAACGGTCTTGCCCGTCCTGTCCCTGCCATTTGCGGGTGCGCAGGCTGCCTTCGATATAAACTTGTTGGCCTTTGCGCAGGTATTCCCCGGCAATTTCCGCTAGCCGGTTAAAGAAGACCACCCGATGCCATTCGGTGGTTTCCTTCTTTTCGCCGGTTTGCTTGTCTTTCCACTGCTCGCTGGTGGCCACGCTGACGTTGGTGATGGCGCCGCCGCTGGGCATGTATTTCACTTCCGGATCACGGCCCAGTGTGCCAACCAGAATGACCTTATTCACACCACGCATATGGAGTTACCTCTTTTTTCATTGAATTTCAAAATATTATGCTCAATTGACGCTGATTTCCCTGGCTTCGTGATTGACGCCCGCTCGCCTGCCCAATTGATAGGGAAGCCTTCATGTAATATACCTGCCCCCTCCCGAGTTTGCGAGTTCAGTGTTACCGGGATGGATCGCCACACTTTTACGTAGCTATGCATTGTTCCATGGACACTTTTCCCCCTTCAGATTGTTACTGTACTTTGCAACATCCCGAAATCACCTGCCGGTTGTTCAACACCGCTGTAATTGCGTAGGGGTAGCTCACATCCGACATGCCGTCGCTGCAACTTTCAACCTTTTGCATGAACGCCTGGGTTTCATCGGTTCCTTTTTCCCCGGCAATCACGGCGATGCTGGTGTTGTTCGCCGATGTCTGGCGGAACGTGACCGGCACGTTGTATTGCGGGCCATCATTCATATTGACTTTCAACTGGTTGGCGCTGATGTCTATGCGCCAGAAAGGTTCTGTGCCAGCACAATTCAAAACCAATTCCGGTTTGGCGTCACTGGCGGCAGGCGGTGCCTGGGATGGCGGCGTGGAAGTTGGGGGAATGGCGCTCGCCTGCGCTTCCGGCAACAGATACTGCTTGTTCACCCAGCCGCCTACGCCTGCCCAGTAAACCTTCACCCAGATCGTGCCGCTGATTTTCTGTTCTTCGCCGGTCGCCACCACGCCTTGCCCATTAGCGGGAATCCTGCCGGTGATCGCGTTGCTGACGCCGGGGCCGGAACGCATATTGAGAAAATCGCCTGCCCTGACGCCGGTTACGGCGAACACTTCGGGTTCAGCCGCGTGTGAAGGGGGGAGGGCTGCCGTGGACGTTAGCAGCACGCCGGTGAGGACGGCAGCCATGACAAAGGAAGGTTTTCTCATGCCAAATCTCCTAGTTCCAATGCGTTTATTACCTGTAATGGACAATACACACAGGATTTTAGTCCGTTTTTCTGTAAACGGGTTGACGGCGGCCAAATTGCCGTTCCATCTCCTCGCCATCCGCTAGGTTGTCTGCGCGTGGGAGAGCGGGGATAATAGCCGGTTTGATGACGTGCATACGACGGAATGACGGATACGATGACAGGCAAAATTTTTATCGAAACCCACGGCTGCCAGATGAACGAATACGACTCAGCCAAGATGCTGGATGTACTGCATCACGCCCAAGGGTTGGAGCTGACCGATGATCCGGAACAGGCCGACGTGTTGCTGCTGAACACCTGCTCGATCCGTGAAAAAGCACAGGAAAAGGTGTTTTCCCAACTGGGGCGCTGGAAAGAAATCAAACAGCGCAAACCCAATATCGTCATTGGCGTTGGCGGCTGCGTGGCCAGCCAGGAAGGCGCGGCCTTGCGTGAACGCGCCCCGGTGGTGGATGTGGTGTTCGGCCCGCAGACCTTGCATCGCCTGCCCGACATGATCCGCCAGGTGCGGACTGCGCATACGCCAGTGGTGGATATTTCCTTCCCGGAAATTGAAAAGTTTGACAACCTGCCGGAACCGCGCGCCGAAGGCCCGACCGCTTTCGTTTCCGTCATGGAAGGGTGCAGCAAATACTGTACGTTCTGCGTGGTGCCCTACACCCGTGGCGAGGAGATTTCCCGCCCGTTCGACGATGTGGTCGCCGAAGTCGCGCAACTGGCGGCGCAGGGCGTGCGTGAAGTCAATCTGCTGGGGCAGAATGTCAACGCTTACCGGGGCAGGATGCATGACGGCTCCATCGCCGACCTCGCCACGCTGATCACTTACGTGGCGGCGGTGGACGGTATCGGCCGCATCCGTTACACCACTTCGCATCCGAATGAGTTCAGCGATAGCCTGATTCAGGTCTACGCCGATGTGCCGGAACTGGTCAACCACCTGCATCTGCCGGTGCAAAGCGGTTCCGACCGGATTCTGGCAGCGATGAAACGCAATCACATGGCGTTGGAGTACAAGGCCAAAATCCGCAAGCTGCGCAAAATTCGCCCCAATATCAGCTTGTCGTCTGATTTCATCGTGGGCTTCCCCGGTGAAACTGAGCAGGATTTCGCTGACACCATGAAACTGATTGGCGACATCGGTTTTGACCATAGTTTCAGCTTCATCTACAGCGCCCGCCCCGGCACGCCTGCCGCCAGCCTGCCGGACGATACGCCGGTGGAGACCAAGAAAGCCCGCCTGCAACGCCTGCAAGCCCGTATCCTCGAACAGGCCAACGCCATCAGCCAGGCGATGGTGGGAAGCGTGCAGCGTGTGTTGGTGGAGTGCCCTTCCAAAAAAGACCCGGCGCAACTGGCGGGACGCACCGAAAACAACCGGGTGGTGAATTTCGACGGCCATCCGCGCCTGATCGGCAAGTTCGTGGATTTGCGCATTACCGAAGCGCTGCCCAACTCGTTGCGCGGCGTCATTGTGGCGGTGGAAAGCGATGCGGGGCGGATGCGTATGGAACCCATCCAACCCTGATCCATTTTCCGTGAGGAGTGTGCATCAAGCCGGGGAAGGAAGGTGTTGGAGACCCGGTTGGCCACTGATCTCTTGACAGCAGCCAACTGGAGCGATCAAACAGTCACTTATTGGTGTTTGTGCCAATCAGTTTGTAAGCTGGGCAAAAATTCAGGAAGCCCGTCGCCAACAGCACCACGCCGATGATCAGGAACAGCCAACGTGGATGAATGACGCCGAGCAGGCTCAGCAGCAGCAAAACAGCGCCCGCGCCCAGGCGAATGTTCCTGTCCATACTGCCAACATTCTTTTCCATAAGACACCTCGTTTTAGTAGTGAACACAAAAACACAAATTCATGGTAGCATCCATACCCTGAAATATTAGCAAGACCCAAGCAGAATTCATGGAATTGCAAACTGTTATACGTAAGATTACTGAAAACGGTTCACTTTCTGCTGAAGAAATGACCGATGCCATGCGCGCCATTATGACCGGGCAGGCGACTCCTGCCCAGATTGGCGGTTTCCTGATTGGCTTGCGGATGCGGGGTGAAACCGTCACCGAAATCAGCGCCGCCGCCAGCGTCATGCGTGAGCTTTCCACCAAAGTAAAAGTTGCCCCTGAGCATTTGGTTGATACCTGCGGGACAGGCGGCGATGCTTCCGGCACCTTCAATATCTCCACTGCCAGCGCGTTTGTGGCGGCTGCTGCGGGGGCGCGGGTCGCCAAGCATGGCAACCGCTCCATTTCCAGCAAGTCCGGCAGCGCCGATGTGCTGGAAGCCGCTGGCGTAAACCTCAACCTGCTGCCTGAACAGGTCGCCGAATGCATCGATGAATTGGGTGTCGGTTTCCTGTTCGCCCAACGTCACCACGCCGCTATGGGTCATGCCAGCGCGCCGCGTAAGGAGCTGGGGGTGCGCACCATTTTCAACCTGCTGGGCCCCATGTCCAACCCCGCCAATGCGCCCAACCAGGTGCTGGGGGTGTTTGGCAAGCAATGGGTGCGCCCGATGGTGGAAGTGCTGCAAACGTTGGGCAGCCGCCATGTCATGGTGGTGCATGCTGAAGACGGCTTGGATGAAATCAGCATCGCCAGCCCAACCCATGTGGCTGAACTGAAAGATGGGGTGGTGAGTGAATATGACATCCGCCCAGAAGATTTTGGCTTGGGCATCGCCAGCCTCGACAGCATCCGGGTGGATGCGCCGGACGCCAGCCTGAGCTTGATCCGGCAAGTATTGGCGGGTGAAGCTGGCGTCGCGCGCGACATTGTGTGCCTGAACGCAGGCGCCGCCATTTACGTTGCCGGTTTGTCCGCTAACCATGCGGAAGGCGTCGCCAAAGCACAGCAGGCGGTTGATTCCGGCGCTGCTGCTGGACGCCTGCAACAACTGATTGACCTGACTAACAGTTTCAAAGCCTGATGAGCACTTCTGACATCCTGCAAAAAATCCTGCGCACCAAGCAGGAGGAAATCGCCTTTCGGTCTATGAGCCATCCACTGTCACAGCTGAAGGAGGAAGCGGCGGCAGCTTCGCCGGTGCGTGGTTTCCTGCAATCCATGCGCAGACGGCTGATGGCGGGCGATCCGGCAATCATTGCCGAAATCAAGAAAGCTTCTCCCAGCAAAGGCGTAATCCGGGCGGATTTTGATCCAGTGGCGATTGCGCAAAGTTATGAGCAGGGTGGGGCCGCCTGCCTATCGGTGCTGACTGATGCACAATACTTTCAGGGGCATGAAACCTATCTGCAAGCAGCACGGGCTGCCTGCAACCTGCCGGTTATCCGTAAAGATTTCATCGTTGATCCGTATCAAGTTTACGAAGCGCGTGCGATTGGCGCAGACTGTATCCTGCTGATCGTGGCGGCATTGACTGACGCACAAATGATGGAACTGTACCAGCTTGCTGCCGAATTGGAGATGGATGTTCTGATAGAGGTGCATGATCAGGATGAACTCGAACGTACCGTGCGTCTCAATGCCCCATTGATCGGCGTCAACAACCGCAACCTTCGTACTTTCACCACCAGTTTGCAAACTACTCTCGACCTGCTGCCCCGGATTCCGTCCGATGCCTTGCTGGTCACGGAAAGCGGCATCCATTCCCAAGCTGATATTCAATTGATGCGCACCCACGGTGTGCACGCCTTTCTGGTCGGGGAAGCCTTCATGCGGGCGCAGGATCCAGGCGCGGAACTGAGAAACCTGTTTTTCCCGCAAACGAGCACTTAAGCCATGTTGGTACATCCTCAGTTTGACCCGATTGCGCTTTCCATTGGCCCGCTGAAAATCCACTGGTATGGGTTGATGTATGTGGTCGGCTTCCTCGGTTTTCTGATTATCGGCAAGATGCGTTCAAAAGAACCCAACAGCGTCATGACCCCAGACCGGGTGGATGACATGATGTTCTGGGGCGCGATTGGCGTAGTGGCGGGCGGACGTGTCGGCTACATGCTGTTTTACAACCTGAAAGGTTTTCTGTCTGATCCCGTTTCCATTTTCTATGTATGGGATGGCGGGATGAGCTTCCATGGCGGCCTGTTGGGCGTCATTCTGGCGATGTTCCCGCTGGCGCGTCGCTGGAAACTGAGTTTCTTTCAGGTCAGCGATTTTGTCGCGCCATTGGTTCCCATTGGCTTGGGTGCTGGGCGGATCGGGAATTTCATCAATGGCGAGTTGTGGGGGCGGCCTACAGATGTTCCATGGGGCATGGTGTTTCCGGCGGTCGATAACCTGCCGCGCCACCCTTCCCAACTCTATCAGGCATTTTTGGAAGGCTTGGTGTTGTTTTTGGTGTTGAACTGGTTCCGGAAGCGTTCGCCGCCTGTCGGTGCCATTTCCGGGCTGTTTCTGGTGGGGTATGGGATAGCCCGCATTGTGGTGGAGTTTGTACGCGAACCAGACAAGCAGCTTGGCTACGTCGCCTGGAACTGGGTTACGCAGGGGCAATTGTTAAGTTTGCCGATGGTGCTGTTGGGCCTGTTGTTCATGTGGTGGGCATACAAGTCTAAGGCGGCCAAACGGTGAAACAGTACCTCGACCTGATGCGCCATGTACGCGATTATGGCGTGAGAAAAAATGACCGTACTGGCACTGGGACGGTATCTGTCTTTGGCCATCAGATGCGCTTCGACCTGAGTGAAGGTTTTCCGCTCGTCACCACCAAGAAGCTGCACTTGCGCTCCATCATCCATGAATTGCTGTGGTTCCTGCAAGGCGACACCAATATCCGCTACCTGAAGGAACATGGTGTCAGCATTTGGGATGAGTGGGCGGATGGGAATGGCGATCTTGGCCCGGTTTATGGTTACCAGTGGCGTAACTGGCCAACACCGGATGGGCGGCATATCGACCAGATCTCCCAGGTGCTCAAACAGTTGCAACACAACCCGGATTCGCGCCGCATCATTGTCAGCGCCTGGAACGTGGCGGATGTGGACAACATGGCCTTGCCGCCCTGCCATGCGTTGTTCCAGTTTTATGTGGCGGAAGGTAGGCTGTCCTGCCAGTTATACCAGCGTAGCGCTGATATTTTCCTCGGTGTGCCGTTCAATATCGCCTCCTATGCGCTGTTGACCCTGATGATGGCGCAAGTGACTGGATTACAGCCGGGCGAATTCATCCATACGCTGGGGGATGCGCACCTGTATTCCAACCATCTGGAGCAGGTGGCGTTGCAACTCAGCCGTGAACCCTATCCGCTGCCACAGATGAAGTTGAACCCAGCAATCACCAATCTGTTTGATTTTACTTACGAAGATTTTGAACTTGCGGATTATCAGCATCATCCGCACATAAAAGCGCCAGTAGCGGTATGAAGGCGCCGCGCAGCTTTACAGCAGCCCGCCACTCACGCAAACTATCAGAAACAGCAAAAGCGCGGTAAACATCCGTGCACCGTCCACAGTCGCAGCAACCCGATCCAACCATCACGAAGGTAGTGCAATGACCCGGCAAATCAAGAAACTTCTGGTCGCCAACCGTGGCGAAATTGCAGTCCGTATCCTGCGGGCAGCGTCCGAACTCAAGCTGTGTACGGTTTCCATCTACACCTATGAGGATCGCTTCTCGCCACACCGCTACAAGGCTGATGAGGCTTACCAGATCGGTAAGGATGATGAGCCGCTCAAGCCCTACCTCGATATCGAAGCCATTATCCAGGTGGCCAAGCGCAACCATGTTGACGCCATCCACCCCGGCTACGGCTTCCTGTCCGAAAACGTCACGTTCGCCCGCCGTTGCCGTGAGGAAGGCATCATTTTCGTCGGCCCGACCCCGGAAGCGATGGAAAGGCTTGGCGACAAGGTGGCGGCCAAGGAAAACGCCATCACCGCCGGTTTGCCCGTCATTGAAGACAGCAAGGAGCCACTGGCCACCCTGGAAATTGCCCGCCGGGAAGCTGACCGCATCGGTTACCCATTGATGCTGAAAGCGGCGGCAGGCGG
Source organism: Candidatus Thiothrix phosphatis (assembly GCF_035668035.1). Taxonomy (NCBI): domain Bacteria; kingdom Pseudomonadati; phylum Pseudomonadota; class Gammaproteobacteria; order Thiotrichales; family Thiotrichaceae; genus Thiothrix; species Candidatus Thiothrix phosphatis. Next base: position 48,035 of record NZ_JAYMYJ010000042.1, read on the forward strand.
CGGCGGGCGCGGCATGCGTGTGCTGCGCGAACCGGCGCAACTGGAGCAGGCGTACAACGATGCCCGCAATGAAGCCTTGAAGGCGTTCGGCGACAATACCGTTTTCCTGGAAAAATACATCGATTCGCCCAAGCATCTCGAAGTACAGATTCTCGGCGACACCCATGGCAACATCGTCCACCTGTATGAGCGCGACTGTTCAGTGCAACGCCGTTTCCAGAAAGTGGTGGAAGTCGCCCCCAGCACCGGTTTGAAAGATGAAACCCGCGAAAACCTGTACAAATACGCGCTGGCCATCACCCGCCACGTCAATTATTCCTGCGCAGGCACGGTTGAGTTCCTGGTCGACAAGGATGAAAAAATCTATTTCATCGAGGTCAACCCGCGTGTCCAGGTGGAGCACACCATCACCGAAGAAGTGACCGGCATCGACATCGTGCGCAGCCAGATCCTTATTGCGGGCGGGGCAAGGTTGGATGACCCGGAAATCGGCATCCCTTCACAGGCGGCGGTTGAGTGCAACGGTTACGCCGTACAGTGCCGCATCACCACGGAAGACCCGGAAAACGGCTTCAAGCCTGACTACGGCACCATCATCGCCTACCGCAGCAGTGGTGGCTTTGGCGTGCGCCTGGATGCGGGCGCGGCCTACCCCGGCGCCAAGGTTTCGCCATTTTTCGACTCCATGCTGGTCAAGGTCACCACCTGGGGACGTTCGCTGGAAGGTGCGGCCAACCGCAACCTGCGCGCGTTGCAGGAATTCCGTATCCGTGGGGTGAAAACCAATATCGGCTTCCTGGAAAATGTGCTGCAACATCCAGTGTTCACGGGCGGCAAGTGCACCGTCACCTTCATTGACAACCACTCGGAGCTGTTCCATACACCGCAACGCTTCGACCGCGGCACCAAAACGCTGAAGTTCATCGGCAACGTGGTCGTCAACGGCAACCCGGATGTGAAATATATCGATCCGCACAAGCATTTCCGCAAGCCGATCGTCCCCGAGTTCAACAAAGTTGGCGCATACCCCAAGGGCACCAAGAACCTGCTGGATGAATTGGGTGCGGAAAAATTCTGCCAATGGGTCAAGGATCAGCCGCATATCATGTACACCGACACCACCATGCGCGACGCCCACCAGTCGCTGCTGGCCACTCGGGTGCGTACTGAGGACATGCTGAAAGTCGCGGAAGGTTTCGCCAAAAACCATTCGCAGATGTTCTCGCTGGAGTTGTGGGGCGGCGCGACTTTCGACGTGGCCATGCGCTTCCTGCATGAATGCCCGTGGGACCGCCTCAAGCAACTGCGTGAAGCTATCCCCAATATCCTGTTCCAGATGTTGTTCCGTGGCTCCAACGCGGTGGGCTATACCGCCTATCCGGATAACGTGGTGGAGGCCTTCATCGAAAAATCCTGGGAAAATGGCATCGATGTCTTCCGCATCTTTGATTCCCTCAACTGGATCGAAGGGATGCGCAAGTCTATCCAGTGTGTGCGTGAGCGTACCGGTGGGATTGCCGAGGGCACCATTTGCTACACTGGCAATGTGCTGAACAAAGACCCATCCAACAAGTTCAACCTGCAATACTACCTGGATCTGGCCAAACAACTGGAAGACGCCGGTTCCCACATGCTGGCGGTCAAGGATATGGCTGGCCTGCTGAAGCCATATGCGGCGGCAGAATTGATTCCGGCCCTGAAGGAAGCGGTCAGCATCCCGATCCATCTGCATACCCATGACACCGCCTCCATCCAGTCCGCCACTTTGCTGAAAGCGATTGAATCTGGTGTGGATGTGGTCGACGGCTGTATGAGCTCCATGTCCGGCCTGACCTCACAGGTCAACCTGAACTCGCTGATTGCCGCCATGGAAGGCCAGCCGCGTGAACAGCCGTTCAACCTGCGCTCCCTCAACGATTACGCCAACTATTGGGAAGACGTGCGCGAAATGTACTACCCGTTTGAGTCCGGCTTGAAAGCGGGCACGGCGGAAGTCTACAACCACGAAATTCCAGGCGGCCAGTATTCCAACCTGCGCCCGCAGGCCATTGCGTTGGGCCTGGAGCATAAGTTCGAGGAAGTGAAGGAAAACTACGCTGTCGTCAACCGCATGTTCGGCGACATCGTCAAGGTCACCCCATCCTCCAAAGTGGTGGGCGACATGGCGATTTACATGACCTCCAACGGCCTGACCGAGCAGGATGTGATGGAGCGTGGCGCTGCCTTGGCGTTCCCGGATTCCGTCATCGACTTGTTCAAGGGTGGCTTGGGGCAAGTGCCCGGCGGTTTCCCGAAGAAATTGAGCGACATTATCCTCAAGGGTGAAAAGCCATACACTGGCCGCCCGAATGATCACCTCAAGCCAGTCGACCTGGATGCCGAGTTTGAAGCTTTCAAACAGGAGTTTGATCCTGAGCAGACTTTCCTCGATTTCCTGTCGTTCAAGATGTACCCGGCAGTGTTCCGCGAGTTCTACAAGCATCAGCAGGAATACGGCGATGTCAGCCATCTGCCAACCCCGCTGTTCTTCTACGGCGTCAAGCTGAATGAGGAAGTGGATGTGGCATTGGGCAAAGGCAAGATGCTGATTATCCGCATGCTCTACCGTTCCCCGACCGATGAAAACGGCATGTGCTCCGTCACCTTCAACTTCAATGGGCAGATTCGTGCCGTTCAGGTTCGTGACCTGTCCGTGAAGCCGACCAAAGCCACCAACCGCAAGGCGGTGGAGGCCAATGAAGTTGGCACCTCGTTGCAGGGCAAGCTCTCCACCATCCTGGTCAGGGCAGGGGATGAGGTTGAGCAGAATACGCCGTTGTTCGTGATTGAGGCGATGAAGATGGAGACCACCATCACAGCGCCGGGTGCTGGCAAGGTCAAGAAAATTCACCTGCACGAAGGTGAATTGGTCGAGCAAGGCGATCTGGTCATCGAACTGGAATAATCTCTCTTGCTAAGGGGAAGGCGGGTAATATCCACCCGCTTTCCTTTCCACCCATGCAACAAATTTGTCTGCTGTTCTCTTGAAATCCTGCAATCCAACCCTACTTTCCATGGCGAAATGACTTTTATCGCTGTGGAGTAGAACAATGAATGATCCCAAAGAGATGAACTTGCAGGACGTGGCTGCCAACGGTGCGGAAGAGGCGGTTGCCGAAGCAGCGGAAGTGGTTGATGTTGAGCCGTTGAATATCGAACAGTTGCAATCTGAACTGGAAAAGGCCAAGGCTGAAGCCGCCAACAATTACGACCAGTTTCTGCGTACACAGGCGGAAATCGCCAACCAGCGTCGCCGCACCGATAAGCAGGTGGAAGATGCGCACAAATATGCGGTGCAGAAATTTGTCGAAGCCCTGATCCCTGTTGTCGACAGCCTTGAAATGGGCGTGCAGGCGGAAGGCGACATTGACCAAATCCGCGAAGGGATAAAGCTGACCCTGAAGCAATTCGAATCCGTCATGGAAAAATTCAACATCGAAGTGGTCGGCAAACCGGGCGATGCCTTCAATCCTGAGCACCATCAAGCCATGTCGATGCAGCCGCATCCCGAGTTTGACAACAACACCGTTTCCATGGTCATGCAGAAAGGCTATCTGTTGAATGGCCGGGTGGTGCGTCCGGCCATGGTCATGATCAGCAAAAAATGAAGAATCTGTTGCACGGGCTCTTGAAAACGGGCGAATAACCCCACATTAACAAGCCAATTGAATTGCGCTTACACCAAGAATTCTGGAGAAACACATCATGGGAAAAATTATCGGCATTGACCTTGGCACCACCAACTCCTGCGTCGCCATCATGGACGGCGACAAGCCACGGGTCATTGAAAACTCTGAAGGCGACCGCACCACGCCTTCCATCATTGCCTTCACCGATGAAGAAGTGCTGGTTGGCCAGACCGCCAAACGCCAGGCCGTCACCAACCCGGAAAATACCCTGTACGCCATCAAGCGCCTGATTGGTCGCCGCTTCCAGGAAGATGCCGTACAGAAAGACATCAAACTGGTGCCTTACAAAATCGTCAAGGCCGACAATGGTGATGCATGGGTGGACGTGCGCGGCAAGAAAATGGCCCCGCCGGAAATTTCCGCCCGTGTCCTGATGAAAATGAAGAAAACCGCCGAAGATTATCTGGGCGAGACGGTCACGGAAGCGGTCATCACCGTTCCGGCCTATTTCAATGACTCCCAACGTCAGGCAACCAAGGACGCAGGCAAAATCGCTGGTCTGGAAGTCAAACGCATCATCAATGAGCCGACTGCTGCGGCGCTGGCTTATGGGATGGACAAGTCCAAAGGCGACAGCAAAATCGCGGTCTACGACTTGGGCGGCGGCACCTTCGACATCTCCATCATTGAGATCGCTGACGTTGACGGTGAAATGCAGTTTGAAGTGCTTTCCACCAACGGCGACACCTTCCTGGGTGGTGAAGACTTCGATATGCGCATGATCGACTATCTGGCCGATGAGTTCCGCAAGACCAGCGGCATTGACCTGAAAGGCGATCCACTGGCGATGCAGCGCCTCAAGGACGCGGCGGAAAAAGCCAAGATTGAGCTGTCTTCCAGCCAACAGACGGACGTCAACCTGCCCTACATCACGGCTGACGCGACTGGCCCGAAACACTTGAACATCAAGGTGACCCGCGCCAAGCTGGAAGCGCTGGTGGATGACCTGATCAGCCGCACCATCGAGCCTTGCAAGATTGCGCTGAAAGACGCCGGGCTGTCTGCTTCCCAGATCAACGATGTGATTTTAGTTGGTGGCCAGACCCGCATGCCGAAAGTTCAGGAAGCGGTGAAAAACTTCTTTGGCAAGGAGCCGCGCAAAGACGTCAACCCTGATGAAGCGGTGGCGGTCGGCGCAGCCATCCAGGGCGGCGTATTGAGCGGTGGCGTGAAAGACATCCTGCTGCTGGACGTTACCCCGCTGTCACTGGGGATCGAAACCTTGGGCGGTGTTTCCACCAAACTGATCCAGAAGAACACCACCATCCCCACCAAAGCATCCCAGGTGTTCTCAACGGCGGATGACAACCAGACGGCGGTTACCGTGCATGTCCTGCAAGGTGAACGCGAAATGGCGCGTGACAACAAGTCACTGGGCCGTTTTGACCTGCAAGACATTCCACCTGCGCCGCGCGGCATGCCGCAGATCGAAGTCATCTTCGACATCGATGCCAACGGTATCCTGAATGTGACTGCGAAAGACAAGGCGACTGGCAAGCAGCAGAACATCGTCATCAAGGCTTCTTCCGGCTTGTCTGATGCGGAAGTCGAGCAGATGGTCAAGGACGCGGAAGCGCACGCCGAGGAAGACAAACGGCAGCGTGAACTGGTTGATGTCCGCAATCAGGCCGACGCCATGATCCATGCAACCGAAAAGTCGCTGAAAGAATACGGCGACAAGGCACCGGGAGCCGACCGCGCCAACCTGGAGTCCCTGATCAGCGAACTGCGTGACGCGGTGAAAGGCGACAACAAGGATGTCATCCAGCGCAAGTCCGAAGCCCTGATGGAAGCTTCCGGCAAGCTGATGCAAGCAATGGCGGGTGGCCAGGCCGAAGGCGGCGCAGGGGCGGCCGCTGGTGCAGGGGCACAGCAGCAGGCTGGCGGCAAGTCCGGTGATGACGATATAGTTGACGCTGAATTTGAAGAAGTCGACGGTAAGAAGTAAGCTAACAGCCTTTTACCCGTACAGGCGCAGTGGGATTTTCCTGCTGTGCCTGATTTCGTCTGAACAGGAACCGAACCTATGTCCAAGCGGGATTATTACGAAATCCTGGGCGTGCAGAAGAACGCCAGTGAAGCTGACCTGAAAAAATCCTTCCGCCGGTTGGCGATGAAATACCACCCTGACCGCAACCCCGACAATGCGGAAGCCGAGGCCAAGTTCAAGGAGGCCAAGGAAGCTTACGAAATCCTCAACGACCCGCAAAAGCGTGCTGCGTATGACCAGTTCGGCCATGCTGGCGTTGACCCTTCCACCGGCGGCTTCAGTCGGGGCGGTGGGGCGCAGGGCGGTTTCGGCGACATTTTTGAAGATATTTTCGGTGACATTTTTGGCGGTGCCCGTGGCGGCAGGGGCAGTGGTGGGGCCAACCGCGCTTATCGCGGCAGCGACCTGCAATACAATCTTGAACTGACGCTGGAAGAGGCGGTGTTCGGCACGACGACTGATATCCGTGTCCCTTCCATGCAGACCTGCGACACTTGCAACGGCAGTGGGGCGAAACCCGGCACGCATCCGCAAACCTGCCCGACCTGCCATGGCAATGGTCAGGTGCGCATCCAGCAGGGTTTTTTCGCCATCCAGCAAACCTGTCCGCATTGCCATGGCACGGGCAAGATCATTTCAGACCCATGTCCGGATTGCCATGGGCAAGGCCGCAAGGAAAAACAGAAAACCTTGTCTGTGCGGATTCCGGCGGGCGTCGACAACGGCGACCGTGTGCGGTTGGCGGGCGAGGGAGAAGCTGGCGTCAATGGTGGGCCAGCGGGTGACCTGTACGTGCAGGTTTTTGTCAAGGCGCATGCATTGTTCCAACGTGACGGCGACAACCTGTATTGCGAAGTGCCGATCCGTTTCACCACCGCCGCGCTGGGCGGGGAGCTGGAAGTCCCGACCCTGGATGGCAACAAGATCAGCCTCAAGATTCCGGCGGAGACCCAGACCGGCAAGCAATTCCGTCTGCGCAGCAAGGGCGTGAAATCGGTGCGCAGCGCAACGGTCGGCGACCTGATTTGCAAGGTGGAAGTGGAGACCCCGGTCAACCTGACCAAACGGCAGCGTGAATTGCTGGAGGAGCTGGACGTCTCGATGCATGCCGGGGGCAAAAAGCATAGCCCACAGGAACATGGCTGGTTGGACAAGGCCAAGGATTTTGTCAAAGACCTGTTTGAAGGGGAGAAATAATGACCAGGATTGCTGTTGTCGGCGCCAGTGGGCGCATGGGCAAGGCGCTGATTGAAGCCTGCGCCCACACTGAAGGTCTGGAGCTTACTGTGGCGACGGAACATCCCTCCAATCCCCTGGTCGGGGCGGACGCGGGTGCCGTGGCGGGCGTCGGCGGCAATGGCGTCCTGATTGCGCCATCGCTGGAGGCGGCGGGGAATGATTTTGACGTGCTGATTGATTTCACCCGTCCGGAACCCTGCCTGGAGCACTTGGCATGGTGCGTGGCCAACGGTAAGAAAGCCGTCATTGGCACCACGGGTTTTGACGAAGCAGGCAAGGCGGCGATCGCCAAGGCGGCGGAGCAGGTTCCGGTGGTGTTCGCCCCCAACATGAGCATTGGCGTCAACTTATGCCTGAAGCTGTTGGATATGGCAGCGCGGGTGTTGGGTGATTCGGTCGACATCGAAATCATCGAAGCCCACCACCGCCACAAAGTGGATGCGCCTTCCGGCACTGCCTTGCGCATGGGGGAAGTGGTTGCCAGCGCATTGGGGCGCGACCTGAAAGACTGTGCGGTTTATGGCCGTGAAGGTGTGACGGGCGAGCGTGACCGCAAGACCATCGGTTTTGAAACCATCCGGGCAGGTGACATTGTGGGCGAACATACCGTGATGTTTGCCGATGTCGGCGAGCGGGTGGAAATCACTCATAAGGCTTCCAGCCGCATGACCTTTGCCAAGGGTGCAGTACGTGCGGCGGCTTGGTTGCAGGACAAGCCATCCGGCCTGTTCGATATGCAGGATGTGTTGGGTCTGAAATGATGCAGACGACACCTGTCCGGATTTGGGATTTGCCAACCCGCCTGTTCCACTGGCTGCTGGTTTTAGGCATTGGCGTTGCGTGGTTATCCGCCGAGCTGGGCGGCAACTGGATCGAGTGGCACGAACGGATAGGCGTATTCCTGCTGGCGCTGATGCTGTTTCGGTTCGTATGGGGTTTCATGGGCAGTGACACTTCCCGGTTTTCGCAATTTGTGGCCTCACCTGGCAAAGTTTTACAGCACTGGCGGGAAATGAAAGTTCAGCAGGGCGCTGCATTCCATGCTGGGCATAATCCTCTGGGAGGATGGATGGTGCTGGCGTTGTTGGCGGTGGTGTTGCTGCAAGCTACGAGCGGGCTGTTTGCGACGGACGATATTGCGACCGATGGCCCACTACGCGGCTTGGTGAGCGGGAAACTGGCGGATATTCTGAACAATCTTCACCATCTGGTATTTAATGTCATTTTGTTGCTGGCGGCTGTGCATATCTTGGCTGTGGTCTTTTACCGCTTATTCAAGCAGACCAATTTGATCAAGGCGATGGTTGTGGGCAGGGCGGATTGGCCAGTAGGGCGACCGCAGCCTGTTGGGCTGGCGTTCAGTCCCGCATGGCGGGGTCTGGCTTTATTCGGACTGATTTATGCCTGCGTATATTTCGGAATCCGTTGGTTGGCTGGGTAAAGTGATTGCGTCTTGATATACATCATTAGTATCTGCTTATATACTTAATATAATGCTCTCCTTTACTTTTTAAGAGTCTTCTTTGCGCCTTGATCGCAGGGAAGGGAGAGTGCTATGAGTTTCGACGCCTTATTTGAAGGGTTCAGCACCGAGGCGATTGCCGCCATGATCGGTCTGGCGGTGGGGCTTTCTTTTGGTGTTTTTGCCCAGCAAAGCCGTTTTTGTTTGCGGGCGGCCTGTGTAGAGTTCTGGCGTGGGCAGGCAGGCAAGAAGTTCGCTATTTGGCTGCTGGCTTTTGGGGCGGCCATGATCGGCGCTCAATATTTCATTGAAATCGGTGCGATTGATACCGGAAAAATCCGACAGTTGAATAATGTTGGCTCCATGTCCGGTGCCATTATCGGTGGTTTGTTGTTTGGTTCCGGCATGGTGTTGGCCGGTGGCTGCGCCAGCCGTTTGCTGGTGTTGTCTGCTACCGGCAATATGCGCACGATGGTGGCTGGGCTGGTCGTCACCGTCGTTGCCCAGGCTTCATTGCGGGGCGGATTGTCGCCACTACGGGAAGAAATTTCTTCCTGGTGGTTGGTCGATGCCAATTCCCGCAGCTTTGCTCCATGGCTGCCGCAGCATGGTGGCCTGATATTGGGCGTTGCGATTCTGGTGTTTGCGTTGTGGTTCGCCAGACGCCATGAACTCAGCAAATGGTGGGGTGTTGCCGCCATCATTACTGGTTTGACGGTTGCGTTAGGTTGGTTGCTGACCAGTTGGCACGCGGCCAATTCTTTCGATATTGTGCCGGTTAAAAGCGTCAGTTTCACGGGCCCTTCTGCGGATACCCTGATGGGATTGATCAATCAACCAAAGTTGCCATTGAATTTTGATGTTGGTCTGGTGCCGGGGGTTTTCCTTGGCTCCCTGCTGGCGGCATTGGTTACCCGTGAGTTCAAATGGCAACGTTTTACCGAAGACAGCGGCTTTACCCGCTTTTTCATTGGCGCGGCTTTCATGGGGTTTGGCGGGATGCTGGCGGGCGGTTGTGCGGTCGGCGCAGGCGTGACCGGCGGATCCATATTGGTCATTACGGCGTGGGTTGCGCTGTTCTGCATGTGGCTTGGCGCAGGCGTGACCGATTGGCTGGTTGACAGAAAGGCGGATGAGGCCAAGGCTGCAATTGAAGCTGCCCGCCTTGCCGCTGAGGCCATACCCCAGTTTGCGACGGCTCCTGAACTGGTGCGGTTGCAGGCAAACTGATAAGCGATTGCCTTGGCATTGGAGCGGGTCACCTTGTCAATGCCATAAACACCTGCGGCAGTTTTTCCGGCAAACGCTGTACATTATCGATCACGGTATAGCGTTTGCCGAAAATATCCCGCACGTATTCGTCAGCCCGTGGATCAAGGCTGATGCAGTAAGTGTAAATGCCTTTCTGGTCAAGCTCCTTCACTGCCTGCCGGGTATCCTGTGTCAGCCATTGGGGATCATCCACATCGATGTCGGACGGCTCACCATCGGTGAGGACCAACAGCAGTTTTTTGTCAGCCTGCTGGTTTTCCAGATAGTGGGCAGCATGGCGCACTGCCGCACCCATACGGGTGGAATAGCCCGCGTCCATTGCCGCCAAACGCGCCTTGACTGCATCTCCCCAGTGTTCCTTGAAGCCTTTGATATGCTGGTAACGCACTTCGTGACGGGTATTGGATGCAAAGCCTGCAATCGCAAACGGGTCGCCCAGCGCTTCAATTGCCCAAGATAGCAACGACACCGCCTCCTGACTGAGTTCGAGGATGCTCTGGCTGCAACCTTCCGGCACTTCGCTGATGGAAGCCGACAAATCCAGCAGCAACATCACCGCGATATTACGCCCGTCATGCTTGTGGCTCATATTGATGCGCGGGTCAGGATTTGCCCCACCCTTGAAATCAATCAGGGAACGGATCGCCACATCCAGATCGAGTTCACTACCCTCTTCCTGATAGCGGATGCGCGTGTAATTTTGTGGTTTGAGCAAATCAACAATTTGCTTGAGCTTTTTTGCCAGCACAGCATGTTTCTGCAACAGCTGGTCAATTTGCCCGGCATCACCGGAGGGGTGCAGGCTTTCGTACACACTCGCCCAGTCGGGGCGGTAAGTCTGGGTGTTGTAATCCCATTCCGGGTAATGGCGCGGTGGTAACCCCTCGACCTCCTGACTTTCTGAAGATTGGCGCTGTTCATCGAAGAATTCTTCGTCGTCACTTTCCTCGATGAACTGCCATAAATGCCGGTTGTCATCGCGGTAAGGAATCGCGGTATTGTTGAAATACACCCGTGGCAACTGGTCGGATTGCAAACGCGTTTTGGCCACAAAGGAAATCGCCAGTTGCACCATATCCGCTGTCGTTGCATTGCCCTCCAGCATCCTGGCATGGAAACGTTGGGCAAATTCATTCACCTGCGGATGCTGATAACCATGCTGCGGATTGAGGATGGCATAGGACAACATCGCCAGACGATGACGCAGGCAGGATTCCGTTTGCACATTGCATTCACCTTCCTCAGGAACCGGATGCAAGGCCATGAAAATACGCCGCAAACCAGGGTATTCCTGCATCGCCAGCCACTCGACGCGGCTGTCCTCAAACCGTTCGATGGCGATACGCTGCTGTGGGCTGAAATTATCCACGATCACTTTGCCCGACCAGCGCCGATGCGCCGCCATGTGCGCCAGTACAGCCCGGTAACGGTCAAGCCCGCTGATGCCATTGGCATCATCGAACACATCCGGGATACGCATGCCGTATTCATCAAAATACGGCTGTTGCGCACGCAGGTCGCGGAAATCGATGGAATACGGCACCAGATGCTCGCTTTCTTCCCAGCAGGCTTGCAGGTACAGGTTCAACTTGCGCTCGTGGTGGGTAAACAGGGTGCCGTGACGTTCGTGCTGCAACATTGCCTTGCTGTCGGCAGATTGCAGGCTGAAGTACTCTTCCTGCCGCTCCGGATGCTTGCCGTAATTGCGGATGCCGTATTCGATCCAGTTTTTCAGGCCACCCAGAGCCAGTTGATTGATCAGGTAAGGCATCTGCTCCAGCAGTTTGGGTAGGCCAGGGCTGGGGATGGTGGAATGGAAACCATGGATGGAACCAGTGGTGCGTTCCATCATGTCGAAAATCAGCTCGATGTAATGCTCGACTAACTCTTCACTTTCGAGTCGGTGACAAACTTCTGGCAATACTTGTAAAAAAACCGGGATGGAGCGCCCATTAGGCGTGCGCGACATTTTCCACACCGTCTGGCTGATACGCTTGAACATGCCTTCGCCCAGCTTGTAGGCAATGGCGGGCATTTCCTCCAGATAGGTCAGCACCGGGTCGAAACCACGCCCGATCTTGCATACCAGCGAGGCACCATCCAGGTAGTCGTCAATGCCTTCCTCACTCAACAGGGCGAGGGCATCCTGTATACAGGCGACGAACGCTTCATCCAGTTGTTTGAAGTTGCAACTTAATTTGGCGCGATAACGGGCAGTGACTTCATCCATAGCGGTTTACCCAAAAATGGCGTCGATACTATGGTTCAGGGTGCTGCGAATGTCGCTGTCGTCGGTAATCGGGCTGACTAAGGCCATGCGGCAAGCGTCACCTGCTGCGATGCCATCCTTGATCAGATTGGCTGCATATACCAGCAGGCGGGTGGAAATACCTTCGTCCAAACCATGGCCTTTCAGGTTACGCGCGGTGTGGGCAATTTTGACCAGCTTGCCAGCCACATCGGCGGTGATGCCGGTCTCAGCTTGCAGGATACTGGCTTCAGCATCAGCCGTTGGGTAGTCGAAATCGAAAGCCACGAAACGTTGTTTGGTGGATTGCTTGAGGTCTTTCATCAAGCTTTGGTAACCAGGGTTATAAGAGATCACCAATTGGAAATCGGGGTGTGCCGACACCAGTTCGCCCTTTTTGTCCAGCGGCAGGGTGCGGCGGTGGTCGGTCAGCGGGTGGATCACCACGGTGGTGTCCTGGCGTGCTTCGACAATTTCATCGAGGTAACAGATCGCGCCGATACGGGCTGCGGTAGTCAACGGGCCATCCAGCCAGCGAGTGCCATTAGCTTCCAACAGATAGCGACCAACCAGATCGGATGCGGTCATGTCTTCGTTGCAGGCCACTGTAATCAACGGTTTGCCGAGTTTCCAGGCCATGTGCTCGATGAAACGTGATTTGCCGCAACCGGTCGGGCCTTTCACCATCACCGGCAAACGTGAGCGGTAAGCAGCCTGGTATAGCTCCACTTCGCGCCCGGTGGCCTGATAGAAAGGTTCTTGTTGGATGAGGTATTGGCTGGTATCGGTCATGGCAGGATTCCTGAGAGATTGAAAATGGCGGGTATCGCCTGTGCTCCACCCGCCCTGCATGTTTCCCCGTTCCCTCTTTTGTTCCCCTCCCTCAGGTGAAGAAGGGGCAAGGTGTAGGGGTGCAATCTAACTATGGTACTTGCGGCTTACTTGTGAACGCCCAGCTTTTCGCGCCAGCCTGGGAAGATTTTGTCGGCGTCACCAGGGAAGGATTCGAATGCACGGGCAAACTCTTTGTGCTCTTTGGCAAATTCGATCGGGTCAGCACCGGATTTCCAGCACTCATAAGATTGACGCAGGGAAATGGCACCAGCCGCCGGGCTGTCAATATGACCGTAAGAACCACCGCCAGAAGTGTTAATGACGTTACCGTGGCCCAGATTTTCAAAGAAGCCTGGCAGCCGCAAAGCATTCATGCCACCGGAGATAATGGGCGTGGTGGGTTTCATGCCATACCATTTCTGGAAATAGACCGGCCCCTGGCACTCGTCACGCTCAATCATGTAGGCAATAATCTTGTCGCTGTTGTCGCCTTCCATTTTGCCGTAGCCCATGGTGCCGACATGGATACCGGAAGCGCCTTGCAAACGGGAGATTTTCGCCAGAACAAACGCTGTATAACCACGTTTGGAAGAAGGCGAAGTGATCATGCCATGGCCAGCACGATGGTAGTGCAGGTACTGGTTTGGATACTGGCGACGTGCCGTGGTGATCATGCCAGGGCCACCGACAAAGCCGTCAACCAGGAACGCAACCTTGTCAGCATCCGGGCCGAATGTTTCGAGGATGAAATCGGCACGGGCGCACATTTCATAATGGTCATCAGCGGTGATATTGGCAGAGAACAGTTTGGCCTGGCCGGTTTCGTCCTGAGCACGTTTCATCGCGTCATAGACGAGTGGGTAAACTTTCTTGGCTGGGCAGAATACCTGGTTGCCTTGCGGTTCATCGTTCTTGATAAAGTCACCGCCCAGCCAAAACTGGTAGGCCGCGTTGGCAAACGGCTCAGGGCGAAGACCCAGTTTGGGCTTGATAATGGTGCCTGCAATGTAACCCCCATCCTTGATCGGGCGCCCCAGGATACGCCACATATCGGAAATGTCCTTGGCAGGGCCGTCGAACAACTGGATGGCACGTTCAGGCATATAGAAGTCGATCATCTGGCCGTGTTCGATGTCACCCATACCCTGGTTGTTGCCGATAACCAGCGTCAGGAAAGACACGATCATCATGCGGCCATCCGTGATGTTGCGGTCAAACAACTCAATCGGGTAGGCGATGCGCATGTCTTCAGTGGCTTCGTCGATGTAGTAAACCAGCGCGTCAACACCCTTGGTGAAATCGTCAGTGGTGGAAACTTCAACGTTGGTGCCGGTGGATGATTCCGCTGCAAAGTGGGCGGCGGCTTCCAGATAACCGTGGCCTGCTTTAGGCTTCATCTTATAAGCAACCAGGATATGTTTGCCCCCTGCCATCAGATCGGCTTCTTTTAGGCTCAGGTCTGAATAACGGCTGGATTGGTCAAGCGCCATGTCTCTCTCCTCAAATGCGAGTAAAAAATTACTACAAAAACCTTACGGACGCTGAGATTATAAGGGAATGCTAAGATAAGTAAAACACATTTATCCTGATTTAAACATAACGCTTTGTTATGTTAAGCTCTTGACAGAAAGCCCATCTTCATGAGTGTTTAATATGCATATCTCATTTCGCCAGATACAGATTTTTCAGGCCGTCGCCCAAACTGAAAACTTTACCCGTGCGGCTGAATTACTGCATATGACCCAACCCGCCATCTCGATGCAGGTCAAGCAACTGGAAGATAACGTGGGGCTTTCCTTGTTCGAGCGCCAAGGCAAACGCATTGTGATGACGGCGGCGGGGAAGGCGATGCATGCTTATGGCTGTGAACTCCTTGCCCAATATCAGGGCATGGTGGAGACGCTTAAAGAATTGAAGAATGTGCACCAAGGCTATATCAAGGTGTCGGCGGCGACCACTTCGATTTATTTCATTACCCGGATGCTGGCGAGCTTTTCCAAAATGCACGAAGGCATCACCGTTTCACTGGACATTACCAACCGCAGAGCCTTGGTGGAGCAGTTGCAGCACTACGAAGCGGATTTGGTGGTGATGGGGGAGCCACCCGCCAACCTGGATCTGCATTCCCAGCGGCTGATGTGCAACCCGCTGGTGCTGATTGCGCCAATTGATCATCCCTTAGCCGGTAAAAAAGAGATTCCGATCGCCGATATAGCCGGGGAAAAATTTGTGGTGCGGGAGCCAGGCTCTGGCACACGCGCCGCTATCGAGCGCTTTTTTGCCGAGCATGGGCACACTTTTTCCAGCACACTGGAAATGAGCAGCAATGAATCGATCAAATACTCGGTGATCGCCGGATTGGGGTTGGGCATCGTTTCCCTGCACAGCATCAAGCTGGAACTGGAAACACGATCGTTGGCGATACTGGATGTGCAGGGTTTCCCTATCCAGCGTTATTGGCATATCGTCACCCGTGACGGCAAATGGCTATCCCCTGCGGCGCAAGCATTCAAGGAATATGTGATCGCCGAAGCCGCCGCCTACGCCCAGGACTATCAGCAGCTATTGCTGCACACCCTGCCTTAGCCGCCCGCCGCGCTGTATCCGTCAGTCAGCGTTGTCAGGAAGGCGGCAATGGCGTCTATTTCATCATCCGTCAGCCCCAGATTGCCGACCCGGACATCCAGGTTTTCCGGCGCTTCCGGCGGTTCCCAACGGCCAGTCGCCGCATCCCGCGCATTGTGGTAGGCGATCATTTCCTCCAGGTCGCTGAAAATGCCGTTGTGCCCATACGGCGCGGTGATGGCGATATTGCGCAAGGTTGGGATTTTGAATTTGCCGCGTTCAGATGGCGGGATGTCAATCCTGCCGCCCAAGCCGTAATCCCTGAAATCCATGACGTCGAAATCCACGCCTGCCTGAACATTTGCATTCAATGGCAACCCGATATTGGCGTAAGCAAAATTGGTGAACAGCGGTGGCGTCCCATCCGCCGCTGGCGTGGAGGGGTGGCAGGCGGCGCAATTGCCCTTGCCAGGGTCATTGAACAGTTGTAGGCCATAGGCTTCCTGCGCCGTCAATTCTGCCTTGCCTGCCAAATATTGGTCGTACTTGGAATTGAACGGATGGAACAGGCTGGTGCGCTCAAACGCGGCGATGGCGTCAGCGATGCCTTGGTAGGCGGCGACGTTGTCGGAGAATATGCTTTCCCCGTAAACCTGCGTCATCAGGCTGGCGTAAGCTGAAGCCTGCACCTTGCTGACAACTACAGAGAGGTCGGGATTCGCCATTTCCACCGGCTCCAGAAACGGGGTCTTAGCTTGCGTGGAAAGGTCTGTAGCGCGTCCGTCCCAGAATTGTCCGCCAATATATCCCCCCAAATTTTGGTCAAAGTGAAATTCCGGGCTATAGAGGGCATAAGCCGCTGTCGGCGCATGCCGGTCATCAAACAGGGCAGGATTTGCGCCAGCAGACGTGGGAAGGCTCTTATCCGGGTCGGTAAAGCCATAAGCTGGATCATGGCAGCTGGCGCATGCCTGCCCAGGAGGCGAAGAAAGGTTGGTGTCAAAAAACAGTTTTTGTCCCAAAGCTTCTTTGGCGGCCTGGGTGGATACGCCTGAAACCGTGGTTGTTGTGCTATCGCCGCAAGCGGCGCAAAGGATGGAAAGTAAAACGCTGAGGCTGATTGAATGGATTTTCACGGCTGGAACCCTGCTTGTTCATGGTGCTGGTTTATGTGGGGGAACTGCATTAACAAAACCAGTTTATCTGGCATCAGATAATAAATAAAAAGACTTCTGATAATCCACCTTAATCCTCGGCGGTAGAGGGGGCAGCCAGACAACGGACGCACACAACCTTATATTTTCTGATATAATCCCGCTCTTCATGATTTAGGTGATCGAACAATAATATGGCCACATTCGCCAAGGAAATTCTCCCTGTAAATCTCGAAGATGAAATGCGCCAGTCCTATCTGGCTTACTCGATGAGCGTCATTGTCGGGCGTGCATTGCCTGATGTTCGGGATGGTTTGAAACCCGTTCACCGGCGTGTGCTGTTCGCCATGAGTGAGCTGGGCAATGACTGGAATAAACCTTACAAAAAATCCGCCCGTGTGGTCGGTGATGTCATCGGTAAATACCACCCGCATGGCGACACCGCTGTTTACGACACTGTCGTGCGGATGGCCCAGCCGTTCTCGCTGCGCTACATGTTGGTGGACGGGCAGGGCAACTTCGGTTCTGTGGATGGCGATGCACCAGCCGCAATGCGTTACACCGAAGTGCGCATGTCGAAGATTGCCCACGAACTGCAACTCGACATCGACAAGGAAACGGTAGATTTTGTCCCCAACTACGACGGCAACGAAAAAGAGCCATCCGTATTTCCGACCCGCATCCCCAATCTGCTGGTCAATGGCTCATCCGGCATTGCGGTTGGGATGGCGACCAATATCCCACCACACAACCTGACCGAAACCGTCAATGCCTGTTTGGCCTTGCTCGCTGACCCGGACATGGATATCAGCGACCTGATGGAATACCTGCCAGGGCCGGATTTCCCAACTGCGGGCATCATCAATGGCGCACGCGGCATCCGCGAGGCGTACCACACCGGCAAAGGGCGTATTTATGTCCGCTCCCGTGCCGACATCGAAGTGGATGAACGCACCGGGCGCGAAACCATCATCGTGACCGAGTTGCCGTATCAGGTGAACAAGGCGCGTTTGCTGGAAAAAATTGCCGAACTGGTCAAGGACAAAAAGCTCGAAGGCATTTCCGAATTGCGCGATGAATCCGACAAGGATGGCATGCGCATGGTGATCGAGCTCAAGCGCGGCGAATCTGGTGAGGTGGTGCTGAACAACCTCTACAAACAGACCCAGATGCAGAGCGTGTTCGGCATCAATATGGTCGCCCTGGTGGATGGACAGCCACGCCTGCTGAACCTCAAGGAAGTGCTGGAAGCCTTCCTGCGTCACCGCCGTGAGATTGTGACGCGCCGCACCATTTTCGAAGTGCGCAAGGCGCGCGAACGTGCCCACATCCTCGAGGGCTTGGCGATTGCGCTTTCCAACATCGATGAAATCATTGAGCTGATCAAGGCGGCACCAAGCCCGGCGGATGCCAAAGCCGGTTTGCTGGCACGCGCTTGGAACCCCGGCATTGTCAACGACATGTTGACCCGTTCCGGTTCTGATACTTGCCGCCCGGACGATCTGCCTGCCCAATATGGCCTGCATGAGGATGGCTACTGGCTGTCAGAAGTCCAGGCTCAGGCGATCCTGGATTTGCGTCTGCATCGCCTGACCGGCCTGGAAAAAGACAAAATCCTTACCGAATACCGCGAGCTGCTGGATAAGATTGCTGACCTGTTGGAAATCCTCGCCAACCCTGACCGCCTGATCCAGGTTATCCGTGAGGAACTGCTGGCGGTGCGTGATGCTTACGGTGATGAACGCCGCACCGAAATCAATGTGGTCGGCGAAGACCTGAGCATGGAAGACCTGATTGCCGATGAGGAAGTCATGGTCACACTTTCCCATGAAGGCTATGCCAAGGCGCAAACCCTCGACACTTACCGGGCGCAGAAACGCGGCGGGCGTGGCAAGGCGGCGACTTCCATGAAGGACGAAGACTTCATCGAAAAGCTGTTTGTCGCCAGCACCCACGACACCATCCTGTGCTTTTCCAGCCGTGGCCGCATGTACTGGCTCAAGGTTTACCAGTTGCCGGTGGGTGGGCGCGGCGCACGCGGCAAGCCGATGGTTAATTTGCTGCCACTGGAAGAGGGCGAACGTATCAATGCCGTGCTGCCGATCCGTGAATATGCCGCCGACAAACACATCTTCATGGCCACATCCAATGGTACGGTGAAGAAGACGCCGTTGACCGAGTTTTCGCGTCCCCGCGCTGCTGGCATTATTGCGGTGGATCTGCGCGATGGTGACAAGCTGGTGGATGTGGCGCTGACTGACGGCAACAATGACGTGATGCTGTTCAGCACCTCCGGCAAGGCGATCCGTTTCCATGAAGCCGATGTGCGCGCGATGGGCCGCACTGCCGCCGGGGTGCGGGGCATCCGTCTGGAAGATGGGCAGGAAGTCAATGCGCTGATCATCGTTGGCGAGGGTGAACTGCTGATTGCGACAGAAAACGGCTACGGCAAACGCACCCGCGTGGATGAGTTCTCTACCCAAGGCCGAGGAGGGCAGGGCGTCATCGCCATCCAGACATCCGAGCGTAATGGCGATGCGATTGGCGCCGTGCAGGTCAAGGACGAATGCCAAATCATGCTGATCACTGATGGCGGCACCTTGGTGCGCACGCCGGTGGCCGATGTTTCCATTGTCGGGCGGAATACCCAGGGCGTTACCCTGATCCGTCTGAACGAAGGTGAAAAGCTGGTGCAGATTGCTCCGATATTGACGGACAGCAGCGAGAATCTTGAAGATGACACCACAGATATAACCGAAGAGCAGGAATAAATCATGATGAAACGCGTATTCAATTTCAGCGCAGGCCCGGCCATGTTGCCGCAGGCCGTTCTTGAACAGGCCCAGGCCGAAATGCTCGACTGGAATGGCAGCGGCATGTCGGTGATGGAAATGAGCCATCGCGGCAAGGAGTTCATGTCCATCGCGGCACAGGCTGAAGCCGATCTGCGTGAAATCATGGCTATTCCGGCCAATTACAAGGTGCTGTTCCTGCAGGGTGGGGCCAGCAGCCAGTTTGCGATGATTCCGATGAACCTGCTGCGTGGCAAAACCACCGCCGATTATGTCGACACCGGTGACTGGTCAGCCAAAGCCATCAAGGAAGCCAAGCGCTTTGCCGAGGTCAATGTGGTTGCATCCACCAAGGAAGGCAATTACACCAGCGTCCCGGCATTTGAAACCTGGAAGTGCAATGCGGATGCGGCCTACCTGCATTACACCCCGAACGAAACCATCCGGGGTGTTGAATTCCCGTGGGTTCCGGAAACGGGCGATGTGCCGCTGGTGGCTGATCTGTCTTCCACCATTCTGTCCCGCCCGGTGGATGTCAGCAAATATGCCCTGATCTATGCAGGTGCGCAGAAAAACATCGGCCCGGCTGGCCTGACCCTGGTGATTGTGCGCGAAGACCTGATTGGTGAAACCATCGCAGGCACCCCCGCCATGTTCGATTACAAAATCCATGCGGACAATGATTCCATGTATAACACCCCGCCAACTTACGCATGGTATCTGGCTGGGTTGGTGTTCCAATGGGTCAAACAGCAAGGTGGCCTGGCTGGTATGGCTGCCATCAATCAGCGCAAGGCAGGAAAACTGTATGCGGCGATTGAAGCCTCCGGTGGTTTCTACAACAGCCCGGTGGCTACCAACTGCCGTTCCTGGATGAACGTTCCGTTCACCTTGGCAAATACTGAATTGGACAAGCCATTCCTGGCCGAAGCAGCACAGGTGGGCCTGACCACGCTGAAAGGCCACCGTTCTGTCGGCGGGATGCGCGCCAGCATCTACAACGCCATGCCGGAAGCAGGTGTGGACGCGCTGATCAGCTTCATGCAGGATTTTGCGCAAAAGAACGGGTGAAATCCTCCACCCCATCAATACAGAAATCTCAAGCAAGCCCTTCTTCCCCCCCCTCTCCCCACGAGGGAAAGGGGAGAGGGGGAGGGGCGCAACACCACAGGAAAGCCCCATGTATACAATCCAAACCTTCAATGCCATCTCACCCAAAGGACTTGAGCGTCTTCCCAGCGACCGTTATTCCATTTCAGACAATGCGCCTGATGCTGACGCCATCATCCTGCGTTCTTACAAACTGCACGATTATCCGTTTTCTGGCAATTTGCTGGCGGTAGGCCGGGCAGGTTCCGGCACGAACAATGTGCCTGTTGAAAAACTGTCAGGGCGTGGTGTGGTTGTGTTCAATGCGCCGGGAGCCAACTCCAACGCGGTCAAGGAACTGGTGATTGCCGGTATGTTGATGGGCTGCCGCAACATTGGCCCAGCCATTGATTTTGTGAACGGTTTGCAGGGTTCTGATGAAGAAATACGGGTGGCGGCTGAAGCAGGCAAGAAGCGGTTTCGTGGTTTTGAACTGCCGGGCAAAACCTTAGGGGTCGTCGGCCTTGGCGCTATCGGCGTGAGGATAGCCAATGCTGCCCGTTCCCTGGGGATGGATGTCATCGGCTACGACCCGACCATCACCATCGAGCGCGCCTGGCAGTTGAATGCCGATGTGGAAGCGGCTGCCAATATCGATATGCTGCTGGCGCAATCCGATTTCATTACCTTCCATGTCCCCCTGATCGACAGCACCCGCAATCTGATCAACGCCACCAGTCTGGCAAAACTGAAAGACAATGTGGTGCTGCTCAATTTCGCCCGTAATGGCATTGTGGATGAAAGCGCGGTGCTGGCAGGTTTGGAAAGCGGCAAGGTGTATGCGTATGTCTGCGATTTTCCCAGCAATACGCTGCGCACCAATCCACGGGTGATTGCACTGCCACATTTGGGCGCATCCACCCTCGAGGCGGAAGACAACTGCGCCATTATGATTGCTGATCAAATCCGTGATTATCTGGAGAATGGCAATATCAGCAACTCGGTCAATCTGCCGAATGTGAAATTACCGCGCACAGGCCTTGCACGGATTTCCCTGGTCAACCAGAATAACCCCGACATGCTGGGCAAGATTTCTCATGTATTGGGGCAGTCCGGCGTTAACATTGCGCACATGTTGAACGATTCCAAAGGCAACATGGCGTATACATTGATGGATGTGGATTCCAGTGTCAGTGCTGAAACCCTGGCTACGCTAAAATCCATTCCTGGAGTCCTTAAGGTAAGGCTGCTTTGAGCAATAAGACTGATAATGCTGAGAACGTCAACGCAGGGCTGGCTGCCCTGCGTGAGCGTATCGACTCGCTTGACACCCAAATCCTGGCGCTGCTGAACGAGCGCGCCCGTTGCGCTGAGGAAGTGGCCCATACCAAGCTGGCGGAAGATCCGGGCGCCAAGTTTTACCGTCCGGAGCGGGAAGCGCAGATCCTCACCCGGATGCAGTCGCTCAACAGCGGCCCGTTGCGCAATGAGCAAGTCACACACTTGTACCGTGAAATCATTTCCTCTTGCCTTGCACTGGAAGAGTCCATGCGCATCGCCTACCTGGGGCCAGCCGGGACGTTTGCGCAGGAAGCCACCTTCAAGCATTTTGGGCAAGCGGTCGCCACGCTGCCGGTGGAATCCATCCCGCAGGTTTTCCGCGAGGTGGAAGCGGGCAGGGTGCGTTATGGCGTGGTGCCGATTGAAAATTCCACCGAAGGCGTGATCACCCATACGCTGGATATGTTCGTGCAGTCACAACTGCGGATTTGTGGGGAAATTTCCCTGCGCATCCACCAGAACCTGATGTGCCGCCACAGTGACTGGCAAAGCGTGCAAAAAGTTTATTCCCATGCACAGTCGCTGGCGCAATGCCGTTACTGGCTGGACAAGCATTTGCCCCATGTGGAACGCATCCCGGTCAGCAGCAATGCCGAAGCCGCCCGGCTGGCTTCACTGGATGATGCCGTCGCCGCCATTGGCGGTATTCAGGCGGCACCCATTTACGGCCTGCAAATCGTGCATGAAAACATTGAAGACAGCCCCAACAACACCACCCGTTTCCTGGTGATTGGCGATCAGGTGGTCGCGCCCAGCGGCAATGACCGCACTTCGCTGCTGGTTTCCACCCGCAACCAACCCGGTTCTTTGTTCAAGCTGCTCAAGCCGCTGGCAGAAAATGGCGTGGACATGACCCGGATTGAATCCCGCCCCTCCCGCGCCACCAACTGGGAATATTTTTTCTTCCTGGATGTGCTTGGGCATGAGCAGGACGAAGCCATCAGCAAGGCATTGGTCGCCTTGCGGGCGGAAACGGAGCTGGTCAGGGTTTTGGGGGCTTATCCGGTCGCCATTGTATAAGCGGGATTTCATTATTGTTTTCCAGCCCTTGGCAGAATTGCCCGTGTGTGATTGAATGCCCGCTTGATTTTTATTTCAGGGCCAACCATGCAATCAGGCATTGATTACAGGCAGCTTGCCGTCAGCGGCGTACAGGCGCTGCAACCCTACCAGCCCGGCAAGCCGATAGAAGAGCTGGAGCGTGAGCTGGGGATCAGCGGCATTCTCAAACTTGCCTCCAACGAAAACCCATTGGGGACCAGCCCCAAAGCGCTGGCGGCGTTGACCCAGGCGCTGGATTCCCTGGAACTGTACCCAGATGGCAGCGGCTACCAGCTCAAGGAAGCCATTGCCCGCAAGATTGGTTTGCATGATTCGCAAATTACCCTTGGCAATGGCTCCAATGATTTGCTGGACATTATTGCGCGGGCCTACCTCGACAGCAGCCGTGCCGCCGTGTGCGCTGAATACGCCTTTGCCATTTACCCGATCGAAATCCAGGCGGTAGGTGCGGAATTGCGCATCGCCAAGGCCAATCCGCCCGACCATCACAGCATGCCGTATGGCCACAACTTGCCGAATATCGCCGCGAAAATTGATGATAAAACCCGGGTGGTGTTCATCGCCAACCCCAACAACCCTACCGGCACCTGGTTGGATCGGGAGGCGTTGCACGGCTTCCTGCAACGGGTTCCGGCGGATGTCATCGTGGTGGTCGACGAAGCCTATACCGAGTACGTGCAGCAGCCTGATTTCCCCAATGCGCTGGAATGGCTGGATGAATTTCCCAACCTGATCGTCACCCGCACCTTTTCGAAGATTTATGGCCTGGCCGGATTGCGGGTAGGGTATGCGGCTTCCAACCCGGCGGTCGCC
Source organism: Candidatus Thiothrix phosphatis (assembly GCF_035668035.1). Lineage (NCBI taxonomy): Bacteria > Pseudomonadati > Pseudomonadota > Gammaproteobacteria > Thiotrichales > Thiotrichaceae > Thiothrix > Candidatus Thiothrix phosphatis. The sequence continues at coordinate 71,624 of NZ_JAYMYJ010000042.1, forward strand.
GACATCCTCAACCGGGTAAGGCAACCGTTCAATGTCAACTCGCTGGCGTTGGTTGGTGCCATGGCCGCGCTGGAAGATGACGCCTTCCTGCAACAAAGCGTGCTGACCAACGCCGCAGGGCTCAAACAGTGGTTGGGTGCCTGCGCCGAGAACGGTTGGGAATACATTCCAACCGTAGGCAATTTCATCACGGTGGATTGCAAGCGTCCGGCCGCCCCTGTTTACAACGCCCTGTTGCGCGAAGGCGTCATCGTGCGCCCGCTCGGCGGCTACGGGCTGCCGCAACACTTGCGCATCACCATTGGCACGGAAGCCCAAAACACACGTTGTATCAATACATTGAAAAAGGTTCTTGCAGCGTGATCAGGAAGCTTGTCATCTTTGGCGTCGGCCTGATTGGCGGCTCACTGGCGCTGGCGTTGCGTGAAGCGGGCTATTGCCAGGAGGTCATCGGTTGCAGCCGCAACGCCGCCCATCTGCAAAAGGCCGTGGATATGGGGGTGATCGACAGTTTTACCCTGGAACCGCAAGCAGCGGTGCAAGACGCCGATATGGTGTTGCTGGCCGTGCCGATGGGTGCCATGGGGCGGCTGTTGGAACAGATCAGGCCAGCCTTGCCCGCCGATGCGGTGCTGACGGACGCAGGCAGCACCAAGGGCAGCATTGTCGCCGAAGTTGAGCAGGTATTCGGTAAAGCTTTTGCCCGTTTCGTCCCAGGGCATCCGATCGCCGGGCGTGAAAAGAGTGGGGTGGAAGCCGCCATCCCTGACCTTTACGTCAACCGGCGCGTCATCCTCACGCCGTTGCCGCATACCGACCCTGCCGCCTTGCGCGCTGTTGAAGATATGTGGCGGATGACGGGTGCCGTGCTGGAAAGCATGCCGGTGGAGCTGCATGACCGCGTCCTGGCGGCGACCAGCCATCTACCGCATGTGCTGGCGTTTTCACTGGTTGACACTTTGCTGAACCTGCCGATGCGGGAGGACATTTTCCGTTACGCGGCGGGCGGCTTCCGGGATTTCACGCGCATTGCCTCCAGCGATCCGGTCATGTGGCGCGACATTTGCCTGGCCAATAAAAACGCCATAGTGGAAATGATCGGTAAGTTGCAGGCGGATTTAAGCGAATTCGCCGCACTGGTTGAACAGCAAGACGGCGAAGGGTTGTATACGCGCATGTCGCGGGCCAAGCAGGCGCGTGACAGTTACATCGCCTATCTGGAAAACCACAAGGCCAGCGCGCAGGAAACGCCGGATGATCAGTAAGTTGCCGCAACTACTTAAAGCCTTGGCGTTCAGTGCAGTTGTATTGGCTGGTGGTTGCGCAATCACGGCGGATACCGGCTCAAGCGGCCATTATCCCGCCGGTTTGGCGGCGGCTTTGCCCAACACCGATGGCTACGGTTTGCTGGCGAAGCCTGCGCCGTTGCCTGAAGCGGTAAGCAAGCAGGCTTATGCGCAAGCCAAGCAATCCTGCGATACGGGCTGTGCGACCCCGGCAGGCAAATTGCTTGGGGTGGCAAACCAGGTGCCTGCGTATTCCAATTGCCAATCCACTTGCGCCCGTTCTGATTTTTCTTTCATGGACTTGCGCAACAAAGCCATTTCATTGCATGCAAAGCCGCCTGTTGACAAACAATTGCATTACGTCGGCCTGACCTACCAGTGTGTGGAGTACGCCCGGCGTTGGTGGATGACCAACCTTGGCGTCACTTTTGGCGATGTCGACAGCGCGCATGAAATCCTTTACCTCACAGAAGGTGAAAACATTCAAGCCAACGCCAAGTTTCCGTTGGCCCGCTCACTCAATGGCACGGCGACGCGCCCGCCAAAATTTGGCGACCTGCTGGTTTATTGCCCCAATCCGGACGACCCCAAATGGCGGCATGGTCATGTCGCCGTAGTGGTGGGTGTTGACCTGCAACGCGGTTTGGTGAGTGTCGCCGAACAGAACTACAATAACCTGCCGTGGACAAAACCCAATCAATATGCGCGCCAGTTGCGCCTGTTCAACGTAGGCGGGCGTTACCATCTTGAGGATGTCGCCAATGACAAGGTCAACAACCCGGCTGGTGGCCTGATTTCCGGCTGGATTTATCCGGCATCCGCCCGGTAGGCCGATTGATTCGCAGTATTTGGCAAACCCCGTTGGGTATGGTTGAATGCCAGCCTGATTTTATGCATTAGCCCCAAGGAAATCTGTGTGAGCCATTCCAGCACCAATCTCCAGTTCATTGTCCAGCCCGGAGGAAGCCTGCGCGGCAGCGTGCGCGTGCCGGGGGATAAATCCATTTCACACCGCTCCATCATGCTGGGTTCACTGGCGGAGGGCGACACCCATGTTAGCGGCTTCCTGCAGGGCGAAGATTGCCTTTGCACCCTGAAAGCGTTTCGCGCGATGGGCGTGGCGATTGAAGGCCCGACAGAAGAGGGCAGGGTAACCATCCACGGTGTCGGCCTGCATGGCTTGCAAGCCCCCGCCCATGCCCTGGATATGGGCAACTCCGGCACTTCCATGCGTCTGATGTCCGGCCTGATGAGCGGGCAGGCGTTTGATGTGCGGATGACGGGCGACGCCTCGCTCTCCAAGCGGCCAATGAAGCGGGTGACTGCGCCGTTGGCAGAGATGGGCGCGGTCATTGACGCCACGCCCAATGGCACCCCGCCGCTGCTGGTGCATGGGGGATGCAAGCTCAAGGGCATGCATTACGACATGCCGATGGCCAGCGCGCAGGTGAAATCCTCAATCCTGCTGGCGGGCTTGTATGCCGATGGCGAAACTTCGGTCACTGAGCCTGCGCCGACCCGCGACCATACCGAACGCATGCTGCGCGGTTTTGGTTATGCAGTGAAAACGGCAGGCAACCGTATCAGCCTGCAAGGTGGCGGCAAGCTCACTGCGGCCAATATTGATGTGCCAGCGGACATTTCCTCCGCCGCATTCTTTATGGTTGGCGCGAGTATTGCTGAAAATTCGGAACTGCTGTTGGAGCATGTTGGCATCAACCCGACACGCACCGGCATAATCGACATTCTGCGCCTGATGGGGGCTGACCTTGAATTGCTGAACGGACGTGAAGTTGGTGGGGAACCTGTCGCCGACATCCGGGTGCGTTCCGCCAAGCTCAAAGGCGTGCAAATTCCTGAAGCGCTGGTGCCTTTGGCAATTGATGAATTCCCGGTGTTGTTTGTCGCCGCCGCCTTTGCCGAAGGGCGAACCGTGCTGACAGGCGCAGAAGAGTTGCGGGTGAAGGAAAGCGACCGCATCCAGGTGATGGCGGATGGCTTGCTTGCCTGCGGTGTGGATGCCCAGCCGACAGCGGATGGCATTATCATCAACCCCGGCAATTTTAGCGGCGGCGTGATCGACAGCCATGGCGACCACCGCATCGCCATGGCGTTTACCATGGCGGCCTTGCGCGCAACACAGCCGGTCATTATCAACGACTGTGCGAACGTGAACACTTCTTTCCCAGGCTTTGTGGATTTGGCGGCGCGGGCAGGCGTGAGGATGGCAACCGCATGAGCAATACAGTTCCTGTCATCACGATTGATGGCCCGGCTGGGGCAGGCAAGGGCACCATCGCCTGCATGCTTGCTGACAAGTTTGGCTGGCACCTGCTCGACAGCGGGGCCATTTATCGCGTGGCGGCATTGGCGGCCTTGCAGCGCAACCTGGATTTGCAGGATGAACCCACTGTCGCCGCCATGATCCCTTCCTTGAAAATTGAGTTCCGTGACGGCGACGCCTGGCTGGATGGTGAGGCTGTCAGCAGCGAAATCCGCAATGAAACTTGCGCCAGCGCCACGTCGCAAATCGCCGCACTGCCTGCGGTGCGCGCTGCGTTGCTGGAGTTGCAGCGCAGTTTCCGGCAGGCCCCAGGGTTGATTGCAGATGGGCGCGATATGGGCACTGTAGTTTTTCCTGGGGCGAACCATAAGTTTTACTTGACAGCCAGCGCCGAAATCCGCGCCGAACGCCGCCTGAAACAGTTGAGTGAACAAGGGCTTAGTGCTAGACTATGCGACCTAATTCAGGACATCAATGCCCGCGATGAGCGCGACGCCAACCGTCCGGTAGCCCCGTTGAAACCTGCTGAGGATGCGGTTTTGGTCGACACTGGTTCGCTGGATCGGGATGAAGTGTTTGCGGCTGTTTTGCATCATATTGCGTAACCATTTGATTGGACAGATTTAGTTTCGAGCTAGCCCTGACAGGAAGTCCGGGCTTTTTACGTTTTAACCCGTCATGCAAGGATGCGTTGGCGATAACCATTGTTTAACAGGTATTTTTATTCATGACTGAAAGTTTTGCCGAACTGTTTGAAGAGAGCCTTTCTTACACCCAAATGCAGCCAGGCGCTCTGCTGAATGCAACAGTTCTTGAAGTACGCCCTGATTTTATTATCGTTAGCGCTGGCCTAAAATCTGAAGGTGTCATCCCTGCCGAGCAGTTCAAAAATGAACGCGGCGAAATCACCGTCAAAGTCGGCGATCTGGTGGAAGTGGCGCTGGACACCGTGGAAGACGGTTTCGGTGAAACCCGCCTCTCCCGTGAAAAGGCTCGCCGCCTGCGCGCTTGGGAGGTTCTGGAAGAAGCATTCAATAACGACGAAATCGTCACCGGCATCATCACCGGCAAGGTCAAAGGCGGTTTCGTGGTCGAACTCAGCGATATCCGCGCCTTCCTGCCTGGCTCCCTGGTGGATGTGCGCCCAGTCCGCGACACTTCCTATCTGGAAAACAAGGAACTGGAATTCAAACTGATCAAGCTGGATCAGAAGCGCAACAATGTGGTTGTTTCCCGCCGTGCTGTCGTTGAAGAAGAGTACAGTGCAGAACGTGAAGCACTGATGGAAAATCTGCAGGAAGGCCAAGTTGTCAAAGGTATCGTCAAGAACCTCACTGACTACGGCGCATTCCTCGACCTGGGCGGTATCGACGGCCTGCTGCACATCACCGACATGGCTTGGAAACGCGTCAAGCATCCATCCGAAGTGGTCAGCATTGGCGACGAAATCGAAGTCAAGGTGCTCAAGTTTGACCGCGACAAAAACCGTGTATCCCTCGGCCTCAAGCAGCTGGGCGAAGATCCATGGCAGGATCTGGTGCGTCGCTACCCATCCGGCACCCGCATCTTTGGCAAAGTCAGCAACCTGACTGACTACGGCTGCTTCGTGGAAATCGAAGACGGCGTCGAAGGCTTGGTGCATGTGTCCGAAATGGATTGGACCAACAAGAACGTCAACCCTGCGAAAGTGGTGACGCTGGGCGATGAAGTGGAAGTCATGATCCTCGACATCGACGCCGAACGCCGCCGCATCTCCTTGGGCATGAAGCAATGCCAGCCGAACCCTTGGGATGAGTTTGCAGCCTCCCACAACAAAGGCGACCGTGTTTCTGGCAAGATCAAGTCCATCACTGACTTCGGTATCTTTATCGGCCTGGAAGGCGGCATTGACGGCTTGGTTCATCTGTCCGACATTTCCTGGAATATGCCGGGCGAAGAAGCTGTCCGCAGCTACAAGAAGGGCGATGAAGTCGAGGCGGTGGTGCTGGCGGTTGATCCTGAGCGCGAACGCATCTCCCTCGGCATCAAGCAGTTGGAACAAGATCCGTTCTCCAACTTCGTTGCGGCCCATGCCAAAGGCAGCGTAGTCAAGGGTACTGTCATTGAAGTCACTCCGAAATCCGCAAAAGTGGATTTGGGCGACGGCATTGAAGGCATCCTGCGTGCTTCTGAACTGTCCCGCGACCGTGTGGAAGACGCCCGTAGCGTATTGAAGGAAGGCGATGCTATCGAAGCCAAGTTCATGGGTGTCGACCGTAAAACCCGTTCCATCAACTTGTCCATCAAGGCCAAGGACGATGACGATGAGGCTCGGGTAATGCGTGAATACACTGGCCGCTCCAGTGGCGCATCCACTTCATTGGGCGACATCTTCAAGGAACAGATGGGCGAATAAAGTCGCCATCAGGACGATAAGCAGGTCAAGGATGACCTATAGTTCCAGCAATGCGGCGTGATTGGATGCCGCATTGCTCCCCCAAAAGCTGGAAAACATCAACAACGCCCAGCAAACACCCCTTTGCTGTTCAGGAGTGGAAAGGATGACCAAATCTGAAATCATTGATATTCTTGCGCGCAAGCAAAGCCATCTAAGCAGCCGCGACGTAGAGCTGTCTGTCAAATTGCTGTTGGACAAAATGAGCGAATCATTGGCGGACGGCGGGCGTATTGAGGTTCGTGGTTTTGGCAGTTTTTCCCTGCATCATCGTGCAGCACGTAAGGGCCGAAACCCTAAAACAGGGGATCAAGTTTCTTTGCCGCCCAAACATGTCCCGCATTTCAAGCCTGGAAAGGAGTTGCGGGAGCGGGTCAACGAATCACGTAGCCAGTACCCCATTCAGGACTGAATACATTATTTTCGCACACGAATACATAAAGGGAGGCACCAAGCCTCCTTTTTCATATCTAATAGCCCATGCAAGAAATTCTTTTTTTATTGCTGCCGATCGCTTTCTATTCCGGTTGGCAGGCCGCCCGGCGGCGCTATAGGGAACGCCAGGAAAAACGCAAGGAAATTTCCGTGCGTTTTGTGCGTGGCATTAACTATCTGTTGAGTGAAGAGCCGGACAAGGCGTTGGATGTATTCCTCAATTACCCAGAAATTGACGAATATACCGCCAACACCTTTCTCTTGCTTGGTAACTTGTTCCGTAACCGAGGGGAAATCAACCGGGCTTTACGCATCCATCAGAATCTGGTGGCCCGCTCTGATCTGAGCAAAACACAACGCATGTCCGCGATGCTGGCGCTGGGGGAGGACTTTTTCGCAGCTGGAATGCTGGACAGGGCCGAGAGCGTATTCAGTGAATTGCTCAAGGACGACCCAAAGCATGGCGAGGCTTGTGAACCATTACGCGATATTTATGAGCAACTGCATGAATGGGATAAGGCCATCGAGATTGCCCAGTGTGCCCAGCAACGCTCTAAAGTCGATCACAGCCGTTTAATTGCCCATTATTATTGCGAACTGGCGATACAAGAGTTGCAGAAGCAGAATTTGTTCAAAGCTGAAGAAACCATCAAGAAGGCGGCAAAGGCCTATCCCGCTTCCGCCCGCGTGCTGGTGCTGAAAGGCGACCTTGCCTACGCCCGCTCCCAACGGACTGAAGCGATGGACATTTACCAGCAGTCCATCAATCAGGATACCCGTCTGTTAGGCATGCTTTTTAAGCAGTTAATCAATAATTTCAATCAACCAGGCGAGCTTGAGCGCCTGTATGGCTTCATTCAGCAGACTTTTTCCAAAACCCAGGACGCCAAATTGTTCGGCTACCTGTTGCAACTGGCGCATAAACTCGGCAAAACCAAGGATATGCGTGCTGAAGTTGAAGCGCATCTCACCAAAGGCAAGCCCACCCTTAACACATTGAGCAATTCTACGCAGGTGCTGGTGTCTTTGTGGCAGGAAGAAAAGACCTGTGAAATTTCCCAAATCCAAATTGCCCTGCAACGTTTGGCAGCCAGCCAGCCTGATTTCCAGTGCAGCCATTGTGGGTATAAAATGCATGGCTATCTATGGCGCTGTCCGGCCTGCCATCAGTGGGACACCGTCAGCAATGTTTAATGTTTCAGGAATCTTGGCATGTCCAGTCGTTTGATTATCGCTCTCGATTTTCCTTCTGCCGAACAGGCGTTGGCATTCGCTGCCCCGCTTGACCCATCCGAATGCAAGCTCAAGGTAGGCTTTGAATTGTTTGTGGCGGCAGGCCCCGACTTTGTGCGCCAATTGACGGGCAGGGGATTCGACGTATTTCTGGATCTGAAATTTCATGATATTCCCAATACCGTCGCGGGTGCTTGCAAAGCCGCCGCCGCCCTCGGTGTGTGGATGATCAATGTCCATGCTTCTGGTGGAGCCAAAATGATGATGGCGGCGCGTGAAGCCTTACAGGAGTTCAGCAATCCGCCGAAACTGATCGCTGTGACGGTTCTGACCTCGATGGACAAGGCGCAGTTGGAAGGCGCGGGCATCATGGCTGAACCCATAGAACAGGTTAAACATTTGGCGCAACTGACGGCAGCGAATGGGCTGGATGGGGTGGTCTGTTCAGCGCAAGAGGCGGCCATGCTGCGGCGACTGCTGGAGAATGATTTTCTGCTGGTGACGCCTGGCATCCGCCCGGCTGGCAGTGATCATGGCGACCAGTCCCGGGTAATGACGCCAGCGCAAGCGCGGGAGGCCGGCGTCAGTTACGTCGTGGTGGGTAGGCCAATCACCCAAGCGGCTGACCCTGTTGCTGTGATTGCCCAAATCAATCGGGATTTGGGTCAGGGTTAAGCAAGAAGGAGGAGGGGGAATCCCTAACTCCGATAATCCTCGTTCAACAGCCGTTGCGCTTCCTTTTGCATGGTTCCACGGGCAAAGATCAGCTTCCAACGGTTGCCGCCAGCCTGCCGCCAGAGTAGGGCGGCGCGTACGCCAGCCAGCAGCAGGGCGCGGATTCTGGCGGCGTTTTCAGGGTTGGCAAGGTGGTTCTGGTCGCCCTTGATCATGATGCGTGGGCCAATCTTGCTGATGGTATTGCTGTAAATTTCCGCCAGACGTGCAATCATATTGGGATGGGTCATGGCAAAGAAATCCAGCTGTTGCTGGGCGTTTTCGATGTTTTTCAACAGTGCCTGGAACATATCCGGATCATTCGCCAATTTTTTCTCCAGATACAGTAAATTAACCGCATAACGGGTAGCTTCAATATTTTTGGGGCGGCCATCCGGTGTCATACCGCCAGTGCCCAACTGATACATGAGAACCTTGAAGCCGGTTTTCAGCTTTTCAAGCCCGCCATAAATCGCCTCCACCGAATGGGTGTCTTCGGTCAGTACGCTATTGATGCAGGCATCGAATAATTCGGCATCAACTCTTCCACGGGAGGCAATTTGGGTGACGCCTTCAACGCACTGGAAGAGGGCGGCAAGGGCAATGGTTCGGTTACGGGTGTTGGCTTCCACGGATTTTTACCGGTTCGGGGTTATTGGCTGAAAATCAAGGGTAAGGTGTAAAGACGGCAATTCAAATTGTCCCTTGCATCCGGCGACATTGTGTTTCCATGGCGTCAATGACGCCGCCGCCCAAACAGGCATCGCCTTGATAGAACACGACAGACTGGCCAGGCGTGATGGCGCGTTGGGGCTGGGGAAAGCAAACTTCGCAACTGCCATCCGGGAGCATCCACACCTGACAATCTTCCTCAAGCTGACGGTAACGGATTTTGGCCTTGCATTCAAATATGCCTGCCGGTGGCTCGCCCGCGACCCAATGCAGTTGCGAAGCGCGCAAGAAATGCTTCATCAGCAGATCATGCTGATGCCCTTGAGTCACAACCAGGCGATTGGCCTGCATATCTTTGTCGACCACGAACCAGGGTTCTTCCGTTGAATCCTTGCGTCCGCCAATGCCAAGCCCCTGCCGCTGGCCGAGGGTGTAATACATCAGGCCATGGTGTTTGCCGATGATCTCCCCTTGTGGCGTGACAATGTCGCCCGGCTGGGCAGGCAGGAAACGTTGCAGGAAATCGCGGAACTTGCGTTCGCCAATAAAGCAAATGCCGGTGCTGTCTTTTTTTTGCGCCGTGGTGAAACCAGCTTCTTCCGCGATGGCCCGCACCTGGCTCTTTTCCAGTTCGCCGACCGGAAACAGGCTGCGCTGCAACTGGTGCTGTTGCAAGGTGTAGAGGAAATAGGTCTGGTCTTTGTTGTTGTCCCTGCCTTTGAGCATCTGCGCCGAGCCATCCGGATTGCGGGCAATGCGGGCATAATGTCCGGTGGCGATATAGTCCGCCCCCAAGTCCATCGCCAACTCCAGGAAAGCTTTGAACTTGATCTCCTTGTTGCACATGATGTCAGGGTTGGGGGTGCGACCGGCGCGGTATTCGTCCAGGAAATAGGTGAACACCTGATCCCAATATTCGCTGGCGAAATTGCGGGTGTGCAAGGGTATGCCCAACTGGTCAGCGACAGCCTGCGCATCGGCGAGGTCGACCGCTGCGGAGCAGTAGTCTTCGGTGTCGTCCTCTTCCCAGTTCTTCATGAACAGGCCTTCGACCTGGTAGCCTTGCCGGAGCAGGAGCAGGGCGGCGACGGAGGAATCCACCCCGCCGGACATGCCGACAATGACGCGCCTGGAACCTTGGTCAGTCATGGGAGACAAAATACCGCAGGCTGTCGAGGGGGTAGCGCAAGCCTGCTGCATAAGCGTCCAGCGCTTGACCCACCAAGGCACTACGCCAAGCACGCGGCTGCTGGTTGCGGATTTCTTCCGCCGTCAGCCAGTGGACAGCGAGTATATCTGGGTCTAGCTGATACCCCGGCTCTTGCCCCAGCAGTTGGCCGGTAAAGGTGAAACGCAAATAGACACGCCCAGGGTCAGCACGTTGCATGTGGAAAATCCCCAGTAGGGCGGTAGGCTCAAAATTCCAGCCGGTCTCTTCCAGGGTTTCACGACGCACTGCCTCCAGTAGGCTTTCGCCATGCTCCATATGGCCAGCAGGCTGGTTGATGGTGAGCTGTCCATGTTGCAGTTCCTCCACCATGAGGAAACGGCCTTCATGCTCGATGACGCTGGCGACGGTGACACGGGGCTTCCAGACCATTATGTTATCCATAATTTTTGAATGATACGCTGCGCCACCACCATTGTTGGCCGCAGCGGGCAGTTGCCGCTATTTTGCGGCGGTGGCGGTTGGCTGGGCGGAAGCTTCAGCCGCAGGCGCAACGGGCGTTTTAGGGGAGCTTTCCGCAACTGGGGTGTCTTTGGCAGGCTCGGGTGCTTTTGCGCCTTCAGGCATCCAACCAGATGATACGCCAGCAGGCGGGTCATTGATGATCCTCTCCCCTTCTTTCAGGCCGGAAACCACAGCGACTTTGCTGCCACCATTCTGGTCAGCCCCGACGCGGATCATGCGCAATTCCGAGCTATTGTCATCCTTGACCACCAGTACGCTGGGCAGGCTGCTGCCTTTCAATAAGGCTGATTTGGGAATGACAATAACCTGGCTGCCGTTCTTATTTTCCGGCACATAAATTTCCGCATACATGCCAGGTGCCGTGGTGATTTCCATCGGAATGTCGAATTTGACCGTCACCGTATGGCGGCTGGCATCCGCAACCGGATAGATTTCCGCAACGCGCACATTGGTGTTGGTGCTGCCGTCAATACGGGCAGGCAACAACATATCTTTGCTCAAGTTGCCAACCAGACCGGAGGGGACATCCGCCTGCAAACGCTTGTATTTGACATAGCCGAACTTGACCAGGGGCTGCCCCGGTTGCACGGTGTCGCCCACTTCCACCATTTTTTCCATGATAATGCCTTCAAATGGCGCATAGGCGCTGGCATCACGCAGGGATGCGTCGATTGCCTGCAATTGGGACATGGCCTGCTGCACCTGGCTTTGCGCCTGGGATACGCCCGCCATGGCGTTATTCAGGTCAGCCTGGCGGATGGTGTCAGAATCATAATTTCCCATGAATGAATTGGCGAATGGGCGCACAGCGAAACGGTCAAACATGGCGGGAAGGCCGAAACCGGGCATCGCGCCAATGTCCTTGCTGCGCGGCGATGTCAATTCACGGTAATACTGGGATTGGGAGTTTTGATAGCCGCTCTGCGCCATGGTGATCTGTGCAACGACTTCGGCGCGTTTGGCGCGCAACTGGGAGTCGTCGACCTGGAACACAACAGCGCCCTGCGCCAGATTGGCACCCACCGAACCGGCGACGTATTTGACCACGCCCGGAATCTGTGCGCTCAATGTCACTTCCTTATAAGGCACTACCGTACTACCCAACACCGACTGTGAACGGGCTCCGGTGGACTCCACCTGAATGATGTCGGCAGCTTGGGCGAGCGGCAGGGCGGCGCAAACGCCAAGGACAGCCAATTTCAACACCGTTTTATGTATAGTCATATGATCACTTTCCTCAAAAGCGGGCAATTCAACAGCTTCACATCCTACCACAGCATCGCCTTACTTCCGGTATTCAATCGAGGATAACAGGTCGTGATTGTCCAGCAGCAGCAAGGCGTTTTCCGGACTATCAATAAAGGGGTTGCGGATACCTTGACGCGTGAAAACCCAGTTGTTGTAGGCAATCTCCCAGGGACTGGGGCTGTCAAGTTTGGCCCAATGCGCCAGGGTATTGATGTGGCGATTATAGAGTTCATCAATTTCGTACACCAGCAGCATATAGAGGATTGCACGGGCGATATCCCCCCGGTTGCGGGAAGGGATGACCCATTCATGGTCAGCGTCAAACCCAGTTCCAGAAAAGCTTTCTGGATGCAATTCCAGATGGAAGGGGCGCACAATCCGGTCATTTTCCAGATCGAAATTGAAATTGGAGCGCTTGGCGTTGAGGCCACGTTCTGATGGCGCAAAGTTGAACGGGTTGACAGTGGCACCGTTGCGGATATTGCGCGGTGCCCCTTTGTGCGCCAAATAGCGGTCGAGGAAGTCGCGCGGAATGACATGTTCTATGCTATGGCGCTGTTTCTGGTATAGCTCGCTGACCGGTGCCGAACCATAGATGGAGGTTACCCAGCCGTATTCAGTGTCAAAGAAAAAAGACCAGAAATTTTTCCATTTGTCTTCGCTGCCCCATTGCCGGAAGTGTTTGGCGGACTGAAAAACGCCACCAGCGTATTCCACGAAATCCTGCCGGGTGCGGATCTCCGCTGGTGCGCGCAGCGTATGCGCCGGACGTTGGTTGACGCGGGCAGCGTGCTCCGGCTGATACACGCATGGGAGCAACTCCACACAGACCTGCCCATGGTCGGATTGCAAGCGGTCTTCGATGCCGTCAGCATCCAAATGGCGGTTCCAGACTGTGTATTGGGAAACCTCCGCCCGGGCCGCCGGGTTCTTGGGGTTAAGCGCATTGGAAACCAAGATATAGTCCAGCACGCCGCCTGCACCGCGATGGATTTTGGTGAAAGGGCGCACACTATGGCGCATGTTGGGCGCTAGCCGGAAGGCATCCGCCAGCCGGTAGTCGTGCAGCCAGCTCAACACATTTTCTGGCCATTGCGGCGGCTCCAGCCCGCCAATGTTGTAGACATGCTCCTGCATGGTCAATGCCGCGAGGGGAATGGAGTCCTGGCTGTCATTCATGTCCCCCATCACCACAATGGGCTGGGTAGCGTCCATAGCCAGACGCGAACTCACGTCATGATAAAGCAGGGTGGCCTCCAGGCCGCGTTGCGTCAGGGATGCAACCGTACCCCGCGAAAGGCGTTGCAGGGTATCGCCAACCCTGAAACGCCACTCCGTGGCATCATCGTAGTGCATGTCAAGTGTGTTGGGGCGTTTGGATTTTAGATGCGCGACATAGACGCCCACAATGCCCAGTCCGGGCGCTTCTATGTCTGCACAAATGGGTTTCCGACTAAAACGGAAATTGACCGGGATTGGTAGGTCGGCACGGATCGTTGCCGATGCCTCCACCGGACGAATAGCCTGCACCGGCAAGCGTGAAGCCAGCGCCACCACCGACTTGACGCAAACAGCCGGGTCATCTTCCCGATAACCTGGTTCGTCAACCGTAACAAAATAAGGGTAACCCGCTTGGGCGCACAATTGCTTGAGTTCCGGAACGCTGAAAACTTCCTGGAAGCCGACGACATCGGCATCCATTTCCTGTAGGCGGACAAGCACCCAATGCTGTTTCTGTTCCCATTCGCTGACGGTGTAAGTGTTGCTTTCTTTGTGTTCATGCCAGCAACGGCCACTGGCGGCAAACTGATACAGGTTAAACGTGGCGAGTTTCATGTATTTTTATACTCATGCTTAAAGTCTTTTACCTAGGGTCTCACCTGAAATGGCGTGTAATTTGCATAGTGTATGCCAAGTAAATGGCTTTTGTTTATAATCCATCGTACACGCGCTGAGAAAGAAACTTCAAATGGAGAGAGTTGTTTAATGTATAAACATATCAAAATTCCCGCATCTGGCGAGAAAATCACCACAAATACCGATTACTCCTTAAATGTGCCAAACACCCCGATCATCCCTTATATCGAAGGTGATGGCATCGGTGTTGACATCAGCCCTGTCATGATCAACGTGGTTGACGCTGCGGTGGAAAAAGCCTACGGCGGCGAGCGCAAGATTTCCTGGATGGAAGTCTACGCAGGTGAAAAGGCCACCCAGATTTACGGTGAAGACGTATGGTTGCCGGACGAAACGGTTGATGCCGTCAAGGAATTCGTCGTATCCATCAAAGGCCCCCTCACCACGCCGGTTGGCGGCGGCATCCGCTCCCTGAACGTCAAGCTGCGCCAAGATCTTGACTTGTACCTCTGCTTGCGCCCAATCCGCTATTACGATGGCGTTCCCAGCCCGGTCAAAGCGCCGGAAAAAATCGACATGGTCATTTTCCGGGAGAACTCTGAAGACATTTACGCGGGCGTTGAATGGGCCGCCGGTTCACCGGAAGTGAAGAAAGTCATCGATTTCCTGCTGAATGAAATGGGCGTGACCAAAATCCGCTTTCCGGAAACCTCCGGCATCGGCGTCAAGCCGGTGTCCGCCGAAGGCACCAAGCGCTTGGTGCGCAAAGCCATCCAATACGCCATCGACAACGACCGCAGTTCCGTGACCCTGGTGCACAAAGGCAACATCATGAAGTTCACGGAAGGCGGTTTCAAGAACTGGGGTTACGAGCTGGCGAAAGAAGAATTCGGCGCCATGGAAATGGATGGTGGCCCATGGTGCTCCTTCCAAAACCCGAGAACCGGAGCGACCATCATCATCAAGGATGTGATTGCGGACAATTTCCTGCAACAGATTCTGCTGCGCCCGGAAGATTATTCTGTGATCGCAACCCTGAACTTGAACGGTGACTATATTTCTGATGCGCTGGCCGCACAGGTTGGTGGGATTGGCATTGCGCCGGGTGCAAACCTTTCCGACACGGTCGCCATGTTTGAGGCCACCCATGGCACAGCGCCTAAGTTCGCAGGCTTAGATCGGGTAAACCCCAGTTCAATCGTATTGTCCGCCGAAATGATGTTGCGCCACATGGGTTGGACAGAGGCTGCTGACCTGATCAACAAAGGCACTGCGGGGGCGATTGCCTCCAAGCGCGTCACTTTCGACTTCGCGGACATGATTGATGACGCTGAGGAAATCGGCTGCGCTGAATTTGGCGATAATGTCATCGCGCACATGTAATGGCGACCGCCATTTTTGATGCTGAAACAGGCGGCCTTGTGTCGCCTGTATTTTTTCAGGGCTGCCATTGTATTTGCAGAAGATGCACCAATCTATTGCAGGAATAGTGACAGCAGGCTGTCAAACCGTTTATAACATATGCATGTCAACCCGCAAGCTTGGGGCAAGGTAATCAGGAATGGCGCAAAAACATAAAGAAGATCATGGTGGCGACCAGGATTCCGGCGTAGCGGTGCAGGAATCCCGCCCGGAGGTGAAAGAACCACCGCGCTTTAAAGTTATACTTTTAAACGATGATTTCACGCCGATGGATTTTGTGGTGGAAGTGCTGCAAACATTTTTCGGTATGGATCGCGAGAACGCCACTCGCGTTATGCTGCATGTGCACACTAAGGGCAAAGGTGTGTGCGGCGTCTATACTCGTGATATAGCGGAAACCAAGGTCGCCCAGGTCAGCCGGTTTGCGCGGGAACATCAACATCCTTTGCTGTGTACAATGGAAGAGGCATAAGTCTTATGTTGAGCGCTGAAGTAGAGTATTCAATCAACACCCTGTACAGTGACGCCCGTAAACGGCGTTATGAGTTTGTAACAGTTGAACACCTGTTGCTCATCATGCTGGACAACCCTAGCGCAGCCGAAGCGTTGCGCGCCTGTACTGTCGATATCCCCCAACTGCGCCGAGAGCTGGAAGCCTTTGTCGACGAAAACACCCCGTTGATCCCAGAAAGTGATCACCGGGACGTACAGCCGACCCTGGGGTTTCAGCGCGTCATTCACCGCGCGGTCTACAGCGCCCAGTCTTCCCGCAAGGGGGAAGTGACCGGCGACGCCATTCTGGTGGCCATTTTTGGTGAACCTGATTCGCACGCCGTGTATTTTCTGTCCCGCCATCGGATTTCACGCCTGGACATCATCAATTTCATTTCCCATGGCATCCGTAGGGACCGGCAATCCGAACCGCCAATGGGAATGGGGCACGACGATGACGCCCAGCAGTCGCCTTCTGGTCAGCAGGATGCTGAAACAGAAGGTAATGAAAACGGCAAGCCATTGGAGAAATACGCCACCAATCTGAATGAACTGGCGTTGGAAGGCAAAATTGATCCCTTGATTGGACGTGACCTGGAAATTGAACGCACCATTCAAGTGCTGTGCCGCCGCCGCAAGAACAATCCTTTGCTGGTGGGTGAGGCAGGCGTAGGCAAAACTGCCATTGCCGAAGGGCTTGCCAAACGTATCGTCGACGGTGAAGTGCCGGAAATTTTGGCGGATGCAGTCATCTATTCGCTGGACATGGGCACACTGCTGGCGGGCACCAAATACCGTGGCGATTTCGAGAAACGCCTCAAGGCCGTGTTGAAGCAGATCAAGAACGAACCGCATGCAGTGCTGTTTATTGATGAAATCCATACCATTATTGGGGCAGGGGCGACCTCTGGAGGCACCATGGACGCCTCCAACCTGATCAAGCCAGTATTGTCAACCGGTGAACTCAAGTGCATCGGCTCCACCACTTTTCAGGAATATCATGGCATCTTTGAAAAAGACCGCGCCCTTGCCCGCCGTTTCCAGAAAATCGATATCAATGAGCCTACAGTGGAAGAAACCATTGATATTCTCAAAGGGCTGAAAACCCGCTTTGAGGTGCACCATAATGTCCGCTATACCTTTCCGGCACTCAAGGCGGCGGCGGAATTGGCGGCTAAGTACATCAATGACCGTCACTTGCCAGACAAGGCCATTGACGTCATCGATGAAGCCGGAGCCAACCGTCAGTTGCAACCGGCGGCATCCCGGAAAAAGACCATTAGCGTGCATGACATTGAAGATATAGTGGCCAAGATTGCGCGAATCCCGCCAAAATCAGTTTCTTCCTCCGACATGCAAATTCTGCGCACGCTGGAGCGTGACTTGAAAATGGTCATCTTCGGTCAGGATTCAGCAATTGGCCAGTTGACCACCGCCATCAAAATGGCGCGGTCTGGTTTGCGTGACGACACCAAACCCATCGGTTCATTCCTGTTTGCAGGGCCGACTGGCGTAGGCAAAACGGAAGTGTCCAGGCAGCTTGCACAGCGCCTTGGCATTGAACTGTTGCGCTTCGATATGTCCGAATACATGGAACGCCATACAGTTTCACGCCTGATTGGGGCACCTCCTGGCTATGTGGGCTATGATGAGGGCGGCCTACTGACTGATGCCGTCAATAAGCATCCCCATGCGGTGCTGTTGCTGGACGAAATTGAAAAGGCTCACCCGGATGTCTTCAATATCTTGTTGCAGGTCATGGATCATGGCACCTTGACTGATGCCAACGGGCGCAAGATCGATTTCCGCAATGTTATCCTGATCATGACCAGTAATGCTGGCGCAGAAAACATCACCCGGAAATCACTTGGCTTCCGGGTTCAAGACCATACGCTGGACGCCACTGAGGCAGTCAACCGCACCTTTACACCGGAATTCCGCAACCGTTTGGACGCTATCATTCAGTTCAATCCGCTGACACCTGAGGTGGTCGCTTCCGTAGTCGATAAGTTCATCATCAAGCTGGAAGCCCAATTGGAACCTAAGAAGGTTATTTTGGTGGTGGATGAAGTCGCACGCCATTGGTTGGCAGAAAAAGGCTACGACCGGCTGATGGGCGCACGGCCAATGGAGCGGGTCATTCAGGAACACATCAAAAAGCCTCTGGCTGACGCAATCCTGTTTGGCGAATTAAGTCAGGGCGGCAGGGTGGAAGTGTCAGCGGACGATGATGGGCTGGTTATCGAGATGCACGGTACGGAAGCAGTGCCAGCTTGATTTTGATCAGGAATTTATGATGCGAATGCGCCCTATGGGCGCATTTTTATTTGTTACGGTAGCTGATGCGACCTTTGGTCAGATCATAAGGCGTAAGTTGCACCGTTACACGGTCGCCAGTCAAAATGCGGATATAGTTCTTGCGCATACGACCGGAAATGTGGGCATTTACAATATGTCCATTATCCAGTTCTACGCGAAAAGTGGTGTTGGGCAAGGTTTCAACTACCGTGCCTTCCATTTCAATATAATCTTCTTTGGCCATAGTGCCTTCAACGCTTGGAAACAATAAACGGCGTATTATCCTTGCCACACGCAGGATGACAAGCTCTTTTTCCTTGCTGCGAGCATATTTGGCAGACAAAGCGCTGGAATTCCCTCACTGCCGGTTTTCATGGCATTAATATTTGATTAGGATAGGCAGATTTTACTTTGCAAGGGCATACAGATAGCCCATTTTGATGCTGGAGCAATAAACAAGATGACAATAGCTGGTATTTTTCCGGGACAAGGCTCCCAATCATTGGGAATGTTGTCGGCGCTGGGCACAGATTTTGCCGAAGTGGGCGAAACCTTTCAGGAGGCTGCTGCAATCCTCAATCGTGACTTGTGGCGATTGGCGCAGGAAGGCCCTGATTCCGCCCTGAACAGCACCGAAAACACCCAGCCACTCATGCTGATAGCCGGGGTTGCCGTTTGGCGGGTTTGGCTTAAACAAGGTGGTTGCCGCCCAGCCGCAGTCGCAGGGCATAGTCTTGGGGAATATTCTGCGTTAGTGGCAGCGGGTGTGCTGAATTTTACGGATGCTGTGGCGTTGGTGGCTGAACGTGCCAGCCTGATGCAATCAGCGGTTGCTGAGGGTGAAGGGGCTATGGCCGCTATTCTGGGATTGGATGACGCGCAGATTATTGCCGCCTGTGCCCAAGCAGGACAAGGCGCTGTGGTGGAAGCCGTCAATTTCAATTCTCCAGGGCAAGTGGTGATCGCCGGTAACGCTGATGCAGTTGACCGCGCCATTCAGGCCGCAACAGAGATGGGGGCAAAAAAGGCCGTCAAACTTTCTGTCAGTGTGCCTTCGCATTGCGCCCTGATGAAACCGGCGGCGGAAAAACTCGCCATCCGCTTGGCTGCCACTACGTTTAACCCCGCAGAAATGCCCGTATTGCATAATGTGGACGCAGCAGCGCGGACTAGTGCCGAAGGTGCCCGCACCGCATTGGAGCAGCAACTTTATCGGCCGGTACGCTGGACTGACACCATTCAACGTTTGCAGAAGGAATATGGCGCAACAGCGGCCATTGAATTTGGCCCAGGCAAAGTCCTGACGAGCCTAAACAAGCGGATTGACCGCAAACTGAACGCAGTCTGTGTCCTGGACAGCAAGACTCTGGAAGAAGCGCTGAAACTGTGCGGGGAGGCAGGAGCTTAATGGACTCAATCATCAGTTTACAGGGTGAAACTGCCCTGGTGACCGGTGCCAGCCGTGGCATCGGGCGTAGCATCGCGGAAATGCTGGGAAAAGCAGGCGCGACCGTGGTGGGAACCGCCACCAGTGAAAAAGGGGCGGCAGCCATTTCCGCTTACTTGTCCGAAGCAGGGGTTCCTGGCAAAGGAATGGTGCTGGATGTTGCGGATAAAACCTCCATCGACAGTGCAATCAAAGCCGTGACGAATGAATTTGGCGCGGTGACTGTGCTGGTCAATAATGCAGGCATCACCCGTGACAATTTGCTGATGCGAATGAAAGATGAGGAATGGGATGACATCATCGCCACCAATCTGACTTCCATCTACCGCATGAGCAAGGCTTGTTTGCGCGGCATGACCAAAGCCAAAAAAGGCCGCATCATTTCGATTTCTTCCGTGGTGGGGGCTTCGGGCAACCCCGGGCAAACCAACTACGCAGCGGCCAAAGCTGGCCTGGTTGGTTTTTCCAAATCACTGGCGCGGGAAATCGGCTCCCGTGGCGTCACGGTGAATGTGGTCGCGCCTGGCTTCATTGACACCGACATGACCCGTGAGTTGTCCGAAGAGCAACGCAACGGCTTACTGCAAAACATTCCATTGGCGCGTCTGGGGCAACCTGATGAAATTGCAGGTGCGGTTTTGTTCCTGGCGTCGCCCCTTGGAGCCTATGTGACGGGTGAGACAATTCACGTCAATGGTGGTATGTATATGACTTAAACCTGCTGGTATGATGAATGGGTTTTAAATACAATACGCTACCGCTACGAACATTTTTTATCTACGAGGAACTCAAAACCATGAGCGATATTGAAGAGCGCGTCAAGAAAATCGTTGTTGAACAACTGGGTGTTGATGAAAGCGAAGTGAAGAACGAATCCTCTTTCATTGATGACCTCGGCGCGGATTCTCTGGACACCGTCGAGCTGGTCATGGCGCTGGAAGAAGAATTCGGCGCTGAAATCCCTGACGAAGAAGCAGAGAAAATAACTACTGTCCAGGCCGCCATCGATTACATCAAAGCCCAGCAGGGTTGATTTCTGTCTGCAAACCGCAGTTCGCCCTAAAGAGGGGACGGATTGCGGTTTTCTCGTTTTTCAAGCAAAGATAGGGTTACAGGTTTGTCTAAGCGACGTGTAGTAGTAACAGGTTTGGGTATTGTTTCTCCCGTTGGCTCTAAGCTGGAAACAGCATGGGGCAACATCAAAGCTGGCCGTAGCGGGATCAATCGCATTAGCCCCGAATTATTTGACGCCAGTGCTTTCAGCGTACAAATCGCGGGTAATGTCAAAGACTTTAACGCCGACGATTACATCAAGCCGAAAGAACAGAAAAAAATGGATGCGTTCATCCATTACGGCATCGGCGCAGGTGTTGACGCCATTCGTGACGCCGGTTTGGAAGTCACTGAGGAAAATGCCGAACGTATTGGCGTGTTGATGGGTTCCGGGATTGGCGGCTTGGAAACGATTGAACGCAACTACACGGCTTACCTGAACGCAGGCCCCCGCAAAATTTCCCCATTCTTTGTGCCTGCAAGCATTATCAATATGGTGGCGGGCAACCTTTCCATCATGTATGGCCTGAAAGGCCCCAATATGTCCATTGTCTCCGCCTGCGCCACGGCGACACACAGTATTGGCGACGCCGCGCGCATGATCGTTTATGGCGATGCGGATGTGATGATTGCGGGCGGCGCTGAAATGGGTTCCACCCCGCTGGGTATTGGCGGTTTCGCAGCCGCCCGCGCGCTCTCAACCCGCAATGACGATCCGGAAGCCGCAAGCCGCCCGTGGGATATCGACCGTGACGGTTTCGTCCTGGGCGATGGCGCGGGTGTTTTGGTGCTGGAAGAATATGAATTCGCTAAAAAACGCGGCGCGCGCATTTACTGCGAACTTTCCGGTTATGGCATGAGCAGTGACGCCTACCACATGACCTCCCCATCCGAAGGTGGCGAAGGGGCGGCCCGTTGCATGGTCAACGCAATGCGTGACGCCGGTTTGAATGCCGCCGATATCGACTACATCAACGCCCATGGCACCTCCACTCCGGCAGGCGACAAGGCCGAAACCATGGCGGCCAAACGCGCATTGGGAGACCATGCCTACAAGGTTGCAGTCAGCTCCACCAAATCCATGACAGGGCATCTGTTGGGCGCTGCTGGCGGTATTGAAGCGGTGTTCAGCGTATTGGCGATCCGCGACCAAGTGTTGCCGCCCACCATAAACCTGCAAAACCAAGATCCGGCCTGTGACTTGGACTATGTGCCCAATGTTGCGCGTGAAGCCAGGATCAATGTCGCGATGAGCAACTCCTTTGGCTTTGGCGGCACCAATGGCACCCTGATTTTCAAGAAAATCTGATTGCTCACGAAAGTTTTCACAGGCGGGCATGACCTGCTCGCCTTACACGAACAAAACCCCACCCGTTATCCTTTCCTGTTGGAAAGCGTTTCCACTTCCCCACATGCCCGTTACAGTTTGTTGTTTGCCTTTCCACAGGAAAGTCTGCGTTTGGACACGCTGGGCGAGGAAAGCTTTTGCAAGCGCCTGGATACAGCGTGGTTGGCGGCGGGAAAAGCCTTTTCGCCAACTACAATGACGGAATTGCCATTTCGGGGCGGCTGGTTTTTGTATCTTGGATACGAACTGGCCGGACAATTGGAACCGACCCTGCAACTGCCGGAAGAACAAGGCCATTTACCAATCGCTATCGCAGTTAGAATTCCAGCAGCCATCATCGTAGACCACCATCACCATGAAACGGTTTTGCTTGCGGAAGAAGGCTTTAACATTGAATTCGAACGTATGGTTGAGGATTTCCTGAAATACGGCCAAAGCTCCCCCGTTGACATAAGCGATCTTGGCAGCATTACCCTATGGGAAGAACCGCCAGAGCAATTCACCAATGGGATAGGGCGCATCCGCCGCTACATTGCCGCTGGCGATGTCTTTCAGGTTAACCTTTCACGTGCGTGGCGGGCAGAGCTTGCTACGGAACAAAAACCCACCAACATCTACCGCAGCCTGCGCGCCGCCAATCCAGCACCGTTTGCCTGCCTTGCCGATTTCGGGAGTTTCGCCATCATCAGCTCCTCTCCGGAACGCCTCGTCAGGGTGAATGATGGCGTCGTCGAAACCCGCCCCATTGCGGGTACCCGTCCACGCGGCGACAACCCGGTTCGTGACCAGGAATTGCTGCGTGAACTCATCGGCCATCCCAAAGAACGCGCTGAACACATCATGCTGATCGATCTGGAGCGCAATGACCTTGGCCGCATTTGTGAATACGGGACGGTGGCCGTCAATGAATTGATGGTGGTGGAAAGTTACCAACATGTGCACCACATCGTCTCCAATGTCCGTGGCAAGCTGAAGGCTGGCGCAACGCCGGGGCAAGTGATCCGCGCCGTCTTTCCCGGCGGCACCATTACCGGCTGTCCGAAAGTCCGCTGCATGGAAATTATTGCCGAGTTGGAGCAGACGGGCAGGGGCGTCTACACCGGCTCCGTCGGCTATCTGAACCATAATGGGGATATGGATCTGAACATTTTGATCCGCACCATGACCTTGCAGGGCAATAGCTTGAGCTTCCGCACCGGCGCGGGCATCGTCATGGATTCAGTTCCCCTCAATGAGCTGAAAGAAACCCGCCACAAGGCGCGTGGGTTGCTCAGGGCCATCAGGCATGATCTGGATTAACGGCGCGGAAACGGACTGCTTGCCTGCCACTGACCGTGGCCTCTTGTACGGTGATGGCGTGTGGGAAACCATCGGTGTGCGCCAGGGCAGGGCGCAGTTGTTGGAATGGCACCTGGAGCGGTTGCAGACAGGCTTACAGGCCCTACGTATCCCGCAGCCTGATTGGCATGGGTTTCAGCAGGAAATTCTCACCTTTTGCCAAGGGCAGGAACGTTCCGTCCTGAAAGTGATTGTCACCCGGGGGGCTGGGCAACGCGGCTATAACCCCGTGACTGGCCTGCCGCCAACCCGCATCCTGCAACTTTCCCCTTGGCCTGAATACCCGCCTGATTATGCAGGACAAGGCGTCCGCCTGGCCCTTTGCCAAGCCCGCTTGGCACGGCAGCCGTTGCTGGCCGGATTCAAGCACCTGAACCGTCTGGAGCAGGTGCTGGCGCGGGCGGAATTTGGCAATGACTATCAGGAAGGCTTGATGTGTGATTACGCTGGCAATGTTGTTGAAGGGGTGATGAGCAACCTGTTCATCATCAATGCGGCTGGTGAATTCTGCACGCCGGATTTGGGCCAATGCGGTGTTGCTGGCATAATGCGCCGATTTATTATCCATGTTCTTGAGAAATACGGCATTCGGTGCCACATTTGTACCTTGGAGTTGAAGGATATTGAGCAGGCTCAAGCGTTATTTATGACCAACTCGCTGATTGGTATTTGGCCTGTCCGTGAATTCTCCGGCAAACACTATGGCATACCATCATTAATCAGGAAGTTGCAGATGGATGTAAAAGCACTATCATGAAATTAATATTCAAATTACTGGGCTTGTTGCTGGCCACATTGCTGATTACGGCAGGCTTTTTGCTGTGGTACCAATATGATAGCTTTTTGAATGCGCCGGTAAACGTCAACGGGGAAAACGCTATCTTCGAAATCAAACCTGGCAGCAGCATCAGGACAGTCGCCACCCAACTGGAAGCGAAAGGCATCATAGCGCACAGTGAATTGTTTTTTGCCCATGCGCGTTTGGTGGATTCCGCCCACAAGCTCAAGGCTGGTGAGTACAAACTGGAGCCTGGGATGAAGCCTGACGATTTGCTGAAGAAGTTTGTGTCTGGTCAGGTTTTGCAATATCAGCTTGGCATCATTGACGGCCAGACGTTCAAGGATATTGCTGCTTCCATCCGCAAGCAGCCACAGATAGTGCAAACCCTGACAGAGGATGACTACAAGTCCATCATGCAAAAACTGGGCGCGCCCGCAGGTGTGCTGCCGGAGGGTTGGTTTTTCCCAGACACGTATTCTTTCCCGCGCAAAACCACCGACTTGGAATTTTTGCAGCGCAGTTACAAGGAAATGCAGGCATACCTGCAAAAAGCTTGGGATGGGCGCGAGCAGAACCCGCAGATTAGGACGCCCTATGAAGCGTTGATCCTGGCCTCCATTGTTGAAAAGGAAACTGGTTTGCCGGAAGAGCGCCCGCTGATTGCCCGCGTTTTCCTGAACCGGCTGGCGAAGGGCATGTTGCTGCAAACAGACCCCAGCGTCATTTACGGCATTGGCGACCGTTACGATGGCAATATCCGCAAGATTGACCTGCAAACGGACACGCCCTACAACACCTACACCCGCACTGGGTTACCGCCTACACCAATCGCCACGCCAAGCAAGGCTGCCATTGATGCAGTCATGCATCCTGTGGCAAGCGATGTCCTGTATTTCGTGGCGACTGTGCCGGGTGGGCCTTCCTATTTTTCCACAACCTATGATGAACACCAGCAGGCTGTCAGAAAATATATCCTGGATAGGCCAAAACCGGCGGTTAACCCCAACGTGGACAAAAATAAGGAATCGGTTCAATAAGATGCAGGCAGGAAAGTTCATAACCCTTGAAGGTGGGGAAGGGGCGGGCAAGAGCACCAATGTTGCGTGGGTCGCCAATTATCTGCGGGAAAAGGGCAAGACTGTCTTGGTGACACGCGAGCCGGGAGGGACGGAAGTGGCTGAAGCCATCCGCACCGTCCTGCTGTCACCTGATTTGCCTGCAATGAACCCAGACACTGAGTTGCTGCTGATGTTTGCCGCCCGGAATGAACATCTGCAACAAAAAATCCTGCCTGCACTGAAGCAGGGGACATGGGTTATCTGCGACCGCTTCACCGACGCCACCTATGCTTACCAGGGTTTCGGACGCGGCATCCCATTATCCCGTATCGCCGCCCTGGAAGATTGGGTTCAAGGTGGCTTGCGGCCTGATTATGTCATCCTGTTTGACCTTGATGTGAATACCGGCATGGCGAGGGCGCAGGCGCGTGGCCGCGCTGACCGTTTCGAGCAAGAGCAGCATGCTTTTTTTCGGCGTATTCGGGAGGGCTACCAACAAAGGGCAGGGCAGGTGCCGGAACGTTACCCAATCATTGACGCCTCCCAACCGTTGGAACAGGTCAGGGGGCAATTGCAACAGGTTTTTGAGCAGATTCTGGCCGGAGATACAGGGTGATATACCCCTGGCAAGCCAGTGTCTGGACGACCTTGCAACGGGCGATAGCAGGCAATCATCTGCATCATGCCTTACTGGCCACAGGGGAAGAGGGCTGCGGGAACGAAATGTTCCTCCGCTCCCTGGCACAGAGTTTGCTTTGCCTGCATCCTACCGCTGATGGGGGTGCCTGCAACCAATGCCGCAGCTGTCAGGTCTTTGCCGCGCAAGCACACCCTGATTTCATATCCGTCACCTTATTGGAAGACAAGCAGAGCATCCTGATTGAACAAATCCGCGAACTGAACTACTTCCTGAGCCTTAGCCGCAGTTACAGCCCACGTCGCGTCGCCATTATTGCCCCAGCGGACCGCATGAACGTCAATGCCGCCAATAGCTTGCTGAAATCACTGGAAGAACCTGCGGCAGATACCCATCTCCTGTTGCTGACAGCGCAACCAGCAGTGCTGTTGCCGACTATCCGTAGCCGTTGCCAGGAAGTCCGCTTGCCACCACCACCCCGTCAAACTGCATTGACATGGTTGCAAACGCAGGAATTGCAAAATCCGCCCGATCGCCTCTTGGATATTGCTAGAGGAAGGCCTTTGGAGGCCCTGAACTTGGATGCCACTGGCGTTCTTGTAGAGCGTCAGCAATGGTTAAGGCACTTGACCCAGTTGACCCAAGGAAATGGCAACCTCACGGATATTTCCGTATATTGGGAAAAATATGACAGGATGCGACTATTGGACTGGCAGCTTGAGTGGATTTTTTTACTGATAAAACATTATGTTGCAAGAGAAAAATCAACCATTCCTGATGAATTGAAAGCATTGTCCCTGGTTGTTAAGGAGAATAGGGTGTTCCAAATTCATGACAGCTTGATGGAGCTTAAAAAATTTGCCACTCATCCTCTCAATTCCCGTTCATATATTGAATCCATGCTAATATTGTGGGGCATATAACATTCAGAATGGCTAGAGAGCTTTGATGAACAACACGGCTGGGGTACAACATAAAAGCAAAGAGGAGGGTAAGCCAGCCAGTCTTTCCATGGCTATTGCCGAAAAATCAGCCTTGCACGCTTGCTACATGCCATTCATCAAGGATGGGGGCGTTTTTGTGCCTACAACTGAAAAATTCACTTTGCATGATGAAGTAATCTTGCACTTGCGCTTGGTTGAAGATGGCAAGAAGCTCCTGATTCCAGGGCGTGTCGTTTGGATTTCTCCTGGGGTTGGGCATCGTGGCACCAGCCCGGGTGTTGGTTTGCAATTTACAGGCGAGCAGCGCCTCCGCGTCAAACAGTTTATTGAAGAAATTCTCGGTGATCTCGCCAAGCAACCAGCAGCGAATCCATCTTACTAGCTCCAGCCTTTCCAAAGCCTTGGCAGTGTCCAGTTTCGCATAATGTGTAGCGCGGTAAAGTATTTAAAAAATCGACACTAATATTTTAGAATCCAGCTTTAAAATAATCCTGCAAATATTTTAAAGACTTGTCCCGCAATTTTTAAATGCTGTGCATTTTGCTGCATGACAAAGTAGCGGCTGGGAGCATTTGAAATGTGTAACAGTTTCCAACCCGCGTAATCCGGCGTAGCCGCTCCTGCATCGCCAGAATCTGGCGCTACCGCGCTCCGTAGGCTTTCGGAGAAAAGCCTTTGTCCGTGGCTTGCCGTTTGTAGTCCTGCGTGCCTTTGCCTGACCGCCACCCTGAAAGCCATCTTCCTGGGCATGTCCATTCTACGGCTGTAGACAGTTCAAGGTTGTGTGCTGCGGCGTAGCGCCTACCGGGCCACCCTCCACCGGGCGGACTCTAGGGAGCACCGGGGGAGGGTGGCCCGGTAGGCTTCGAGGCATGTGCAGTACCAGTAATACTGCACATTTGTCCCAATTTGGGATTAATTGGTGGCCGGTAGGCTTCTAAGCCTTTCTGTGCCAGCCATAGGCGCTGGTGTCCTTGGTACAGTTTCAAGGCTTGTACACTGCCTTAACGGGCGTTATGCTTGGTACACTTTCAAAGAATGGTACAAGCGGGGTTCCAGCCAATGTCTCTGATACGCAAGCGTTACATCATTAGCCTTGATGACAAGGAAGCTGACATCTTGGAGCGTTACTCATCTGTCCTGGGCATGCGGCCTTCGGCGGTGATCAAGACCCTCATCCAGCAATCCATGGGGCATCTGGAGGGCAACATTTCAGTCCTTGAACATTTGGCAAATGCCTATAAGGGGTCAGTTGACGATTCGGGGGATCGTGCAGCCAAAGGCGTTGAGGCGGCTTTGCACGGTTTGCAGCAGCAGGGTGAGGGGTTCTTGCGGGCGGTCGGGGAGCTGCCCGACACCCTTGGTATTAACAAGGGTAACAAGGGTAACAAGGGTAACAAGGGTGTTAGGTTGGACGATAATCTAGCACAAAAAGATAAACCACTTATCTTTCAAGCAGTTGACAACACGAAGAAAATGGACAAAAAACAACCGGAATAGGGGGTCAAAATGATCGATAACATGCCTTTTTCCCAACCCCGTTTTGACTGGTATCAGGTCACTTTCCGGGCCGGGTATCAGCCGGAGGAGATCTTTTGTGAAGCCCTCAGGCATTGGGAATTGTCCGATGTGGTGCAAGCCCGCCCAAGGTTCAGGCAGTACTGTCACCACCGATGTAAAACTGACCCACCCCATCAATTGAAAACTGACCCA
>NZ_JAYMYJ010000043.1:0-99541 GCF_035668035.1 Candidatus Thiothrix phosphatis
CGCAACAGGTGCTACTGGCGCAACAGGTGCTACTGGCGCAACAGGTGCTACTGGCCCGACAGGACCTACTGGCCCAACAGGCCCGAGTGGCGGCACCGGTGGCACCATGATCCCTCCAGGATGCCATACCGGCAAAACTACTGATGGCTGCAACGCCAATGTACAACTGACCTGGAATGGCGGCAGCACCGCTACGTTAAACACCTCCAGAGGCACCATCTGCCTAACAGGCGTCCAAAAGCTGGCCGATGGCTCCTTGGTGGCAACTGGCGGTAGTGGTTCGTATGGCTCCTGGTGCGGCACCCTGAAAGACAATGATGGAGACGGTTACGTCTTCAAACTTGGCACTAAAGGGGCTGATGGGTATTACTCGTTCGAGGCTGACCTGAAAACTGGCATGGACTTGACCGGCAAGGTCTGTTAAGCCGGACTGACGTTATCTTCGGATAACGGGCGGCAACTCCCCAAAGAGAGTTGCCGCTTCTTAACCTGACAGAAAGCCCGCCTTGAGGTGGGCTTTTCTTCGACAACAGGAGGAATCCATTAATGAATATGATCAAACCAAGTATTTGCTTGAATATGATTGTCAAAAACGAAAGCGAAACCATTACCCGTTGCTTCGATAGCGTCAAAGAGATCATTGACTACTGGGTGATTAGTGATACCGGCTCCACTGATGGCACCCAACAAATCATTACCGAGTATTTCAAACGTCACAACATACCCGGATTGTTGATAGAAAACGAATGGAAGAATTTTGGCCATAACCGCACGCTCGCACTGGAGCATGCGCTAAACAAAGCAGACTATATTTTGATCATGGATGCGGATGATTTCCTATCCAAAAGTGATGGCTTCAACTTGAATATGCTATCAGCTGACAGTTACATGCTAAAAATGCAACGCAGCGGTTTTTCCTACTACAATACCCGACTTGTACGAGGCCATTTGCCTTGGAAATGGCATGGCGTACTGCATGAATACCTGGACTGCCAACAACCCCATACCACCGAACAATTACAGGGTGACTATATAATCCAGTCCACCACAGACGGTGCCCGCAGCCAAAACCCCGAAAAATATAAAAATGACATCAAGGTGTTGGAAGCAGCCCTACTTGAAGAACCTGACAATGCCCGCTACCAATTTTACCTTGCCCAAAGTTACCGGGATGATGGCAATCTGGAACAAGCCATCGTCCACTACCAAAAGCGCGCCAATATGGGAGGTTGGGCGGAAGAAGTCTTTTATTCCCTGT
Organism: Candidatus Thiothrix phosphatis; assembly: GCF_035668035.1. Lineage (NCBI taxonomy): Bacteria > Pseudomonadati > Pseudomonadota > Gammaproteobacteria > Thiotrichales > Thiotrichaceae > Thiothrix > Candidatus Thiothrix phosphatis. Next base: position 1,259 of record NZ_JAYMYJ010000043.1, read on the forward strand.
TGGAAGTCGCCCATAACAAACGCAGAACGGGTGTATCCGGTCAGGAGGTCATCAACGATTACTTGAAAGCCCACTTCTACCGGCCGCAACGTCTCGAAGCATTATATGAGGCTGTCAGGCTTTGTCGTCTGAACGGTCATTTTCATCTTGGCTATCAACTTGGGCATACAGTCAAGCAGACTCCCCTTCCTGACGATGTTCTGTTCCTCAACCCATCTGTCTATGATTGGCGCTTTCAGGATGAACTTTCCATCTGTGCGGTTTACGCCGACCATCCACAAGAGGCGGCTCAAATGATCGAAATCCTGATAAATTTGCCCAAAACCCCGACAGGAGAAAAACAACGTCTAGCGTCCAACCTCAGTTTTGCAAAAAGCCTGCTTTAGAGGCAAAGCCATCTGCTGAAACCCCCTCCCGCATTCAGGCAAACCTGCAACTCGCCATTGACAGATTGCAGGCAACCGGGCGGCTGGGCTTGTATCTACCCCTCCTGTCTAGCATAGAATAGGGCGGTGTTTTTACCGAACAAAGAAGGCCATTCAATGGAAGAAATGCTGCCACTACGAGATCGCCTCAATTTGGAGACAGCCCGTATCAATTGGGCCGAACTGGAACGTTTTTTTGCGGCGGGCAAGGTTATACAAGTGGCAACAGGGCTTGACTTGGTGGATGTCGCCGCAGAATTTGCTCAAGATAATGTCACCCAGATAAAAAGCTGGCTTCATAACGAGCAAATCTTGCCGCTTCCTGATGACATAGCCAAAAGATGGGCAAAAACAAAACCGCACAATCTTTGGGCTGTTGTAGTTGCTCCTTGGGTGCTAATTCAAGAGCGAACAACGTCTTAAACAAAAAAGCCAGTACATTACTGGCCTTTAATCTTTTCCACTAATGTTGGCGCACCTCAAATGTGCCGACCACCATCTAAAATCGCTATTCCGTTTTAGCAATTTCTGCAACAGGGAACCGATCCTTGATTTTGCGTGCAGGGTTGCCCGAGACAAAACTATTCTCCTTAACCGGACTCATGACGATGGAATAAGGAGCAACAAAGCAATCATTTTCGATAGTGACCGCAGGCAACACGACTGCACCCAAACCGATCCCCACATTATTGCCGATCACGATAGGGGAGGACAATTGTGCCAGTTCCCCTCCCCAGCTATAGCACACTCGACGGTCAGGATTGGAAGAGTCCGTCGGTAAATTGGTTAACGAATAAATCTTCGCGCCAGCCCCAGTGCCGCAATCATTGCCAATTTGCACACCACCATGCGCCTGAATCAAGGAGTAAGGGGTAATATGGACATTGTTGCCAATATGCAATTCACCAATTTCATGTTTGAAATTCGGATTGGGGTTAATCTTTGCACCCTCTTCAAGCGGAACCTTTCCCGCCATCAAAATGCAGTAGCGATCAATCCAGACATCATCCCCCAGATAAATATCTCTTGACCCTTGAATAATAACGCCTTCATCAATGATGACATTCTTACCGCAGCCACCCAAACGACGGCTGTAATACAGATAACGTAATTTGCGCCCTACCGGGCCACTGATATTACGGATTGCGCTTCTAAGCAAATTATCAAAAAACAAGGCGATAGACGTGAACATGATCAATCCCTTTTCTAGTTGTTGATGTCATCAATGAGTAACGCTGAACAGCGGGATCAGGACATGACCTGCCCGCCATTAACACGAATGGTTTCTCCGGTCAGGTAATCAGACTGTTTGGACGCAAGAAACGCGACCGCACCCGCCACATCCTCCGGCTTTGCCAGTCGGCGCAACGGTACACGCGCAGCCGCCATCAAACGGATCCGCTCCGGCACCTCAGAAAGCTGGTCAGTGTCCGTCATACCGGGCGACACCAGATTCACACGAATCCCAGCATGGGCCAGCTCAATCGCCAATGCATTGCTGAAACCCTGCAACGCGGCTTTTGCGGTAATGAAGGGCAGTAGCCCACCCATTGGCGCATCAATGGTTTGCGCCGTGATGTGAATGATTTTGCCATAATTATTGGCTTCCATCTGTGGAGCCACATGACGCACAAGATGGAACGCGCCCTGCAACGCAGTCTGCAGATGCGCCTCAAAATCCTGCCACTGCACATCTGACCAGCGGATAGGTGCCATTGGCGCTGTCGTACAATTCACCAATACAGTGATGTCACCCAAATGGCGCTGCACCTTGTGAACCATTTCACCTACTGTCGCTTCCTGACGGATGTCCGCCGTCACCACTATGGATTTTTGGCCAGTTTCTTCGACACTTCTGGCCACAACCGCCGCTTTTTCAGTTTGAGTGCGGCAGTGCACCGCCACATCAAACCCTGCGGCGGCCAAATTGCGGCAAACTGCAGCGCCAATTCCACCAGACCCTCCCACCACCAGCGCAACTGATCGCGCTGGCTTTGGCTCAGCAACAGACTCTTCCTCAAACTCCACCACTTTGACTTTGGCGACACCTGTAGTCACTTTCTGCCGCAGCTGATTGTAAATGTCCGTTTGCAGCTCAATAACCTGCATCCGGTCAATTTTTTTCAGCACCTCAGCCCTGACAGTGAGTTTGTCCCCCACCCTGACAGGGAGCAGGAACTCAAAACTCTGGGAAAACCACAGCGCGCCATCCCCCGGCAAACGGGTGCCAATGATGGTGGAAATGAAGGAAGCCCCCAACATTCCATGGGCAACCGGCTTTTTGAAACTGGTGCGGGCAGCAAAGGACGGGTCAACATGCAAACGGTTGTCATCGCCTGTCAGTTCGACAAAACGCTCCAGATCCTTTTCCGTGACAACATGTTCCAGTTCAGCCACCTGCCCAACCAGAATTTCATCAAAACGAGCCATATTTGCCCCTTTATGTTAGCCAAGGCCTTATTTATCAATAATAACTAAACAAACCATCATCAGTGGGAGCGGAGGTTTCCTCATTACATTTATGCACGGTCAACGCCACAATGTCAGCCGCCGTATCCAGTTGCGCGAATTCCTCTTCCGTATAACGGATGCCAAACTCCTCTTCCAGCACCAACAGTATCTCGACCTGTTTGAGCGAATCCCAGTCTTTGCGGCCATTCATACCCAGCCACACATTTTCATCCTCAGGCAACGGCTTGCCTAAAACAGCAGTGATCGCCTGTTTCAGGGTTTCCTTGACTTTTGCTGAATCCATATTTTGTTATTCCTCGCTTAATTGAACGCTTTGTACTGGCGTAAACTGTTCCAGTTTGGTTTTGGGAATACCGTTCAGCCCTTCTTGAACGGCTTCAGGAGCCACTTCCAGATGCTCGGCCAGCCATTTGATCGCTGGTTGATTGCGTGGGCCATGCGTAACCCGGAAACAAACCTGCTGACATTGCTGGAATTGCGGCATATTGCGGATCGTCCACAATACAATCGTATCCTCCAATTGACGCCCCAAGGCGCGGCAACTGACACACAATTCTTCCACTATCAGCAAATCGCCATGCAATTCGGCGACGATCACCGCGATAATACCACTATCAGACAGCCGATCCGTTAATTGTACACACGCCACACAGGCATTTTCACTGCGATGGCGCTCGGTTAGCTCCGATAAACTGAAGCGGCGCATCGCCAGATTAAACTGGTTAGTTTTTTTGCACAAGTCGGCCAAGCGTTGCAAGTGGGCTTCAGGCGAATGGTTAAACACCAATTTGACTTGCAGATTGCGTAAGTATTCCTCCGGGTCAGTCACCTCATTGAGAAGCGACTCGCGAATGGCGTTGGCTTTCATGTCCTGGTTGCGCTTGACATCATCAGCCGTCACTTTCCAGCGCCACAAGCCTGGATAGAACTCCATGGCCCGCTGGGTAAGTTCAGCGTTTTCATGCGCATGAATCGCGTGCACCTGCGGCAACTGGGCCGTAACTGCCGCCAACTCGCCGATATTGTCATCCACAAACAGAACCGCATCCGGCGCTATGCGCAGCGCTTGGGCGGCGCGGGCAATCGCGCTGGCCTTATCACCCCAAGAAACTTCGGTGACCGTAAAATCATCCCATTTCAACGGGTAATCGCTGCGTTGGGCAAACAGGTTTTCCACATCCTCACGCTCGTTTCTGGACACCAGCGCCAAGAAAATGCCTTTTTGCTGCAAAGATTTGACAGCCTCCTGCAACGCCTTGTGTTGTGCGGTCAATTCAACACCCTGAATGCCGTCCTCGCCCAGAATACCCTTATGCAAGGTGTTGTCGAGATCCAGCGCCAAGGCCTTGATGGGTGGGGAAATGGCAGCCGGAAACCAATGGCAGGCAATCTTCCGCGCCAACACAGCTTGAGCCGCGTTGCTGACAGGAGACCCTGTCGCCACCGCAATGCGCCGGTCAATCAGCTCCACGCCCGCATCAGCACATACACCACCTATATCGCCGAAATAAATATCCGGCAAGGCATCAACAATGGCTTGCATCCGGTGGCGCTGTTCGTCAGTTTCCAACCAGGTTGCAACAATGATTGGCGCGGAAGTTGCGGCGCGCAACACTCCCAACCGCGACAATAACCATTCGCTCCAAGCAGCAAAATCCGTATTTTCCAAATAGCGGCTACTATCCAACCATAGCAGCTCAATATCAGCGGCACTATGCCCGCCAAACATCAGGGAGTCATCATAGTCCTTGAAATTAAACGCCACTTGCCAACGGCCAAAAGCAAAATACGGTTGAGCCAAGCTGGCGATAGCCTCCATCGCATGGTTGCGCCAAACGTTGACAGAAACCGCCCGGTTCCAGTCTTCGCCCACGTCCAACTGCTGTAATGACAGACGGGTAGGCCGTGCCGAAAACAATATTGGCTGCCCTTCCATCCTTTTGATATTAGAAGAAACTTCGGAGAACATCAGGTTTCGCTCCAGAATAATTCCATAAATGTATTAATAGGATTTTTAACATACACTAGCGCACTGTTCCCAGCTGTCAAGATGTAGCAATAGGATGAGCCGATCAAGTGTCATAAGAGGGGTTCGAAATTTATGAATATTTTTTATTATAAATTGTGCTTTCATCTCTTATCAAGTTTCTCTGCCGAATTGCCTGTTTGCTTATTTATCTATCGAAGAATCCTCGCAACACCTCTATAAATATAGAGCGCCTTTCAGCTTTAGCACACAGATTCCAATTCTTTTTATTTATTAAAATTTTTAAATAAGCCCAATCAATAGGCTACGCCTTCAACCAAAAAGTTACAGGCCCATCATTAATCAATGAGACTTGCATATCCGCTGCAAATACGCCCGTTCGAACCTCTTTCTGTTGTTTCTGCGCCTGCGCAACAAAATACCCATATAGTTTTTCGCCCAACTCAGGGGGCGCGGCAGGCGTAAAACTGGGCCGCATCCCCTTGCCAGTGTCAGCAGGCAAGGTAAATTGCGAGACAATCAGCAAATCACCTTCGACATCCCGCAACGACAGGTTCATTTTGCCAACCCCGTCCGGAAAAATCCGGTAACCCAGCACCCGCTCCAGCAGACGGTCGGCTTTCGCCTCAGTATCGTCCTTTTCCACCCCCAGCAACAACAGGACACCGCGCCCGATACTGCCAACCGTTTCCCCCGCGATGTCCACCTGCGCACGGGACACCCGCTGAATCAGGCCGATCACTCCAGATGCTCCAACAAATCATCCGTCGCCTGCACCAGTGCCTGCTGGATACCCACTTCACTGGCGGCGTGGCCACTGTCGGAAACAATATGGAAATCGGCGTTCGGCCACACTTCATGCAACGCGAATGCTTGTTCCAAGGGGCAAATCATGTCATAGCGGCCATGAATGATGCTGCCTGGCAAATGCGCAATACGATGCGCATCCCGCAACAACTGGTTAGGTTCAAAAAAGCCTTTGTTGACGAAATAATGCGCCTCAATCCGCGCCACACTCATCGCCGTGTACGGGTCTGTAAAATGGGAAAGCACTGCCTCCTTGGGTTGCAGGTTGGCGCAACGGCCTTCCCAACCAGACCAAGCTTTTGCCGCCTGCATCCGCGCGATCTCATTGTCCCCGGTCAGGCGCTGGTAGTAAGCGGCCACCATATCACCACGCTCCGCATCCGGAATGGGCGCAAGATAGTCCTGCCAATAATCAGGGTAGATTCGCTCAACACCCTGCCCAAGCTGGTAGAACCAATCGATATCCTGCTGACGGCAAAGGAAAATGCCACGCAGGATCATGCCGCAAACCCGTTCCGGATGCGCCTCGGCATACGCCAGCGCCAGCGTCGAACCCCACGAGCCGCCGAACAGCACCCATTGGTCAACGCCAAGCGCCTCACGGATCAATTCCATGTCGGCCACCAGATCCCAGGTCGTATTACGCTCCAACACCGCATGAGGGCGTGAACGCCCGCACCCACGCTGATCAAACAGGATAATGCGGTAACGGTTGGGGTCGAAAAACTGCCGATGCCACGGCTCGCAGCCTGACCCTGGCCCGCCATGCAGGAACACGACCGGCAGCCCTTCCGCCACACCGCATTCCTCCACATAAATTTCGTGCACATCATCCACCTGCAAGTAGAAATGGCGGTTATCGCGGATAGGTGGGTAAAGCGCAGTCACTCATTATTCTCCTTCGTGTTCCAATAGCCGTCGGCACTCTTCAAAACGGGCCAGGTGGGCGGCGTCGGGTTCCGGGTAATCCATCCGCAGCGATTCCAGCGTCTGCACAATGGTTTCCGCCACCACGACCCGCATATAGGGTTTGTTGTCAGCAGGAACCGCATACCACGGTGCCTGCTTGCGGGAGGTCGCACCCAGAGCCTCCGCATACGCCTGCATGTAAGCGTCCCAATACTGCCGCTCCTGCACGTCCGTCGGCGAAAACTTCCAGTGTTTGTGCGGGTTGTCCAGCCGTTTCAGAAGCCGCTTTTTTTGCTCCCCGCGCGACACATTCAACCAGAATTTGAGGATTACCGTACCGTTACGCGCCAGATGCTTTTCATGCTCGTGGATGGATTCAAACCGGTCAGCCCACAACGTATCATGGCTGGCTTCCGCTGGCAGGTTCTGCCCATCCAGATATTCCGGGTGAACCCTCACCACCAACACCTCTTCATAATAGCTGCGGTTGAAAATACCGATTCGCCCGCGTTCTGGCAAGCACTTGGCCGTGCGCCACAGGAAATCATGGTCACGCTCTTCCGCCGAGGGCTGCTTGAACGCGTAAACCTGAAACCCGGATGGGTTGACGCCACGGGTAACGGCGCGGATAGTCCCATCCTTGCCCGCCGCATCCATCGCCTGGAAGATCAGCAACAAGGAATGCTTGTCATGGGCAAAGAACAACTGTTGGAGTTCATCGAAACGGGCGACCAGTTTTTCCAGCCGCTTTTCCAGCGCCTTTTCATCTGGAACGTCTTTAGGTGGATTGGTGGGTGCCGCTGACAGGTCAAAGCCCCCGTCAAACGGAACCCGGTATGCTTCAGGAAACGGGAACATGCGACATCCTCCTTGTTATTACCGACCCAGTATAAAGGAAGATTGGCTATCCGGTTTTTTTGGCCAAACAACGTGGGGTTTCCTGGGCCTTTTGGCACTGGGCGGTCAGAACAAGCCTTTCAGTTTGTCCTTTAGGCCATCTTCCAGCTTTTTCTTGAGCTGGTCTTCCGGGCTGGCCCCATCCTGTTGTGGATTGCCGGAACCACCCAGGCTTTTCTGCAATTGATCCTGCACACGCTTTTCCAGCTTATCCTTTTCGTCCTGCAACTCCTGTTTCAGGTGATCCTTGGCGTCATCACGCTTTTGCTGAAGGGCGTCAATCTGTTTCTGCTTTTCGGCTTCAAACTTATCCTTCAGTTTGCCCTTTTCCTGCTCAAGCTCACGTTTGGCCAGCTCCTTGAGCAGCACATCCACCTCCAGCTCATAGTTCGGTTTTTTCCATGGGCCAAAGATATGCAGCGGCGCAAACAACCCTTCCGGCTTGTCTGGCTTGGGTTTTTCACCCACCCTCAGTTTGAAGTCGAGTGATTCGTCAACGATATTGACATCGCCATTGCCCTTGACCTGGAAATGCGGTGCGGTCATCACGTTTTCAGCCGTACTGAACACGCCCTGCTTGACCTCCCACTGCCCTGAGAGTGTCGTAAAGGCGACTTCCTTTTCCCCCATTTCGTTGACCTTTTCCTTTTCGAACAGCTTGACGACTTCCTTGGTTTTTTGCGCAAAATTGGCATCCCGGATAGTGCCATCATGCAGTCCGAGGTCGATCACCCCATTGAGGTTTTGCTTGAACGCCTGAACGTCACCCCCCACGGAATCCAGTTTGGCGTTCAAATCCAACGCCCCAGTCACCAGCCGGTCATTGGTAAGCGCAAAGAACAAGTCTTCGGTGCGCAATTTCTGCACCTTGTGCACCGTGCGCAGAATCGGCGGCGATTGCAAGGTGTCGATGTTGATGGCCCCTTGATAATTGCCCTTGAACAACGTGCCTGCGGGCGTCAACTGAAGCTGGCCGTTTTCCATATGCAGGCCGAGCGTGGCCTGCTGCAATTCAAAGGGCGGGTAACTCAACACCGCTGATTTGAAACTGCCGTCCAGCACCCGCCCTGGCAGTAACGGATCCTGTATTTGCAGCTTGCCATCCAGTTGGTAATCCTTGGTTTGCAGCCAGGTTTTCGGCAGATCCAACAAGCCCTTGCCGGTTTCCAGATTGAGCTTCAGCGTACCGCTGGCCTGTTGCTGCAACTGCCCGCCAGGAATCTGGTCTGCTTTCACATCCGTCGTCAATTGCAGTTCATCAATGTCAAGTTGCTGTTCTTTCACCTTGAAAGTGGGGTGCCCGCTCACTTTCGCACCCAAACCCTGTACTGGCAGGGTTTCGCCTTGCAGGGTGGCCTGCATCTGCATTCCACTGATGCTCAAAATCTGTTTGGCCATATTGTAATGGGCGTCACCGCCCAGATCGGCGTCCACTTTGCCAACAGCGGCGGGCGTCAGTTGCGCCTTGGCCTGCAAACCACCCAAATCAATGGTTTGTTTCTGCAAATTGGCTTTCAGGCTACCGTTGAGATTGACGGTTCCCTGTCCCGCCAGCTTAAGCGCCGCCTGCAAATCGGGGACAGTAAGTTGTTGGCTATCCAGTTTGCCCTGTAGATTGCCGCTGACGCTGGCGTCGAGCTTGTCCGGCAGTTGCGCCTGCACCTTGAGGTTGGATAGCGTAAAGTCATTTTTATTGTCGCCCAACTGCGCCGTGGTGGCGATGTCCAGGTGCACATCCAGCACCGGCTGGTTTTGTTTGAGGTCAGCTTCGAGATGAATATCCACTGGCTCGCCGGGGTGAAATGAACCCGTTTTCAGATTGAGCGGTGCCAGCACCAGAATCTTTCCCTGGGAATCATCTTGCCAACGCACCAGGGAATCCTCCACGCTGACCCCCGCCACCACGAAGCCGCCCAGCAATTTGGTCATGGCTTCACCAGCCTCCTCATCTTGCGGCTCTGAACCTTCCGGCAGCAGATCCTCCCAATTGGTTTGGCCATTTTGGGCGCGATGCAGGTTCAGCTTCAGACCAAGCAGGTGGACTTCGTTGATTTTCAACTGCTGTTCCAGCAATGGCAGAAACTGCACCGCCACCCGTGCGTTATCTGCTTCGGCGAACACATCACCGGCAAACCCCTGGGCGTTGCCCAGCTTCACCTGCCCCAGCTCCAGGGCGATATTGGGGTAAAAAGAAAGCTTGATGTCACCATCAATATTGAGTTCACGTCCGGTCTTTTCCTTCACCAGCGCCATGATTTCCGGCTTGTAACGGTTGGCGTCAAACGTCAGCGCAAACACCGCGATCGCCGCCACAACCAGCAACATCAACGCCAATAACCATGCAATGGGACGTAAAACCGACATTAATCTCTCCTGATAAACCGTCCGGAATGGTTTTAATATCGCGGACGAATCCTGTAGCCTAAAATCTTTGACTATACACTAACGAAAACGTCTACATCATGAAGGAATCGTCATGCCCATACTCAGCGCCTCCGCCTCAGGCAGCAAAAAAGTGCTTGGTTTCTACCACCCAAAAACCTGGAAAGAAAAAGGCCTATGGTGGACTCTCGGCCTGTTTCTCATCACTTACCTGATTGTCGTATTGGTGCTCGGCCTTTATTGGAGCAATGAGCCGGACACTTTTGATGTCAACGAAAACGCCAAGCTCAAGGCGGAAGAAACCAAAACCAGCGTTGTCCCCGGCTTCACCACGACAGCCACCTTGATCAAGGTGGCGAGCACACTGCTGGACAAGCCAGGCGGCTACCTGAGCAATGATGTCACCCCGCCTGGCGTTTATCTGGACAATATCCCTGAATGGGAATTCGGCGTCCTGGTGCAGACCCGCGACATGGCGCGCACCTTCCGCAATGACTTCAGCCGTTCACAGTCACAGTCGACTGAAGACAAGGATTTGATCATTGCCGAACCGCATTTTAACTTCGACTCCGAATCCTGGTTGTTCCCACCAACCGAAACCGAATACCGCACGTCCATCAAAGCGCTTGACCGCTACTTGTTGCGCCTGAGCGACCCCAAGCAAATGAACGCCCAGTTCTACGCCCGCGCCGACAACCTGCGCGACTGGCTGGCACAGGTGGAAAAACGCCTCGGCTCACTTTCCCAACGCCTCAGCGCCAGTGTTGGCCAGGAAAACCTGAATCTCGGCTTGGCAGGCGACAGCGCCGCGCAGCAATCCACCCCAACCCCTTCCCAGCAATACACCAAAACGCCATGGACACAAATCGACAACGTGTTCTATGAAGCACGGGGGCAATCATGGGCGCTCCTGCATTTCCTGAAAGCCGTGCAAACGGACTTTGCGCCGGTGCTGGACAAGAAAAATGCGCGCATCAGCCTGCAACAGATCATCCGCGAACTGGAATCCACCCAGCAAACCATCTGGAGCCCGATGATCCTGAATGGCAACGGTTTTGGTTTCGTCACCAATCACTCGCTGATCATGGCCTCATACCTGTCGCGGGCGAACGCCGCCGTCATCGACCTGCGCCGCCTGCTGGAACAGGGCTAAAACCGTAGTAAGGTTGCGTGTAGTAGGGGTAATACAGCGGATAGGCATACGCCGGTTGGTACCCCTGCTGCACGTAGGGCGTGTAAGCGTAATAATTGTATGATGGATAACTGTAGGCATAAGGGTACGCAGCCCCATAAGCCGTCGCAGCATTGATGGCGTTTGCATCAGGAAAAGTATACGTGTGCAGATTGTTATAACCCGTACCCCAGGCGTTGTACTGGCTGGCCAGGTACTGAGCCTGGGCGGCGTTGCCACCACTTCTGCCTTTGCTTTGCGCATCGGCACCGCCCCAACCCTTCGCCCGAAAATTCAGGTCAAAATCCATATTGATGTCAGCTGCGCCGCGCCCGTGAGAACGGCCTTCTGACTGGCCGACAGCATTACCCTGTCCTTGTGTATTGCCAATAGCCCGGTGATCTTGCCCCTGCCGGGTATTGCCGAAGAAATCACCCATATCAAAAAAGTCAAACCAGTCAGCAGAGGCATTGCCCGCTGCGCTGAACAGCAGGGCGAAAATCATGGCAGGGTGTTTCATTTTCACCAACTCCTTTTTATCTGGTCGATCAGGCGGCGTTCGTGCTTGCCCGGTTTCTTTACCCGGATATTGACGCCATGCAGGCGGCGCTCCTCAATCACAGCTGCACGCTGTTCACGGTGGTGTTCGGATTCTTCGTACAACAGACGGGCTTCGCTGGCCGGGCGGCGCTGCTCATTCAGCCCCTTGACCGTGATGACCCAGGTTTCAAACCCTTTGGTAATGCGGATTTCATCGCCCGGACGGACATTGCGTGATGGTTTGACCCGCTCCTTGTTGATGTGGACATGCCCGCCATTGATGGCTTCAACCGCCAGCGGGCGGGTCTTGAAAAAACGCGCCGCCCACAGCCACTTGTCAATGCGTTGGCTTACAATTTCCGCTTCAGCGGCCATGTGACGACATGCTCCTCCCAATGTTCTTCATCCACGGCGGACGCATACACAAAACGCCCGGCGATGGACTGTTGGGTGCGCTGGATGCTCTGTTTGTCGCCGGAAACCAGATGGTGCCACGTTGGCAGATTTTTGCCTTCATGCAGCAGGCGGTAAGCGCAACTGGGCGGCATCCAATAAAGCTGGTCGAGGTTGTCCGGCGTCAGGCGCAGGCAATCCGGCACCAAGGTTTCGCGGTTACGGTAGTCTTTGCACTGGCAGGTTGAGCCTTCCAACAGGTCGCAAGCCACATCGGTGTAATACACGGTGCCATCTGCTTCGTCTTCCAGCTTGATCAGGCAACATTTGGCGCAATGGTCGCAAAGGCTTTCCCATTCATCGAGGGTCATATCAGCAAGCGCCTTGGCTTTCCACCACGGAACGGCGCGGGTTTCAGTTGGCATTCTTCGGTTTTGCCTCCAGCAATTCCTGTTTCAATGCAGCATAGTGTTGCGGATCAGTGTAATAGAGGATTTCGCCACCGTCATTATTCATCAGGATCGCCAACCCTTTCTGTGGGTAGAACCAAAGCTCCACCCCCTCTTTCTGCGAAGGCAACCGCTCGGCAGGCTGGCCAAAACGGGCGGTAACAATGTCAGGATCGTAATTGACCGACGGCATATACACCAGCTTGTGCACCGGCAATGCATCCGCCGCTTTGACATCGGCTTCGGACAACGGATATTTCCACTGCCCGCTGGCCATCCCTTCACGCTTGACGGCTCCGGTCTGGAATTTGTTCAACGTGGCATCATCTGTCTGCAATTCGGCGATGATCTTGGCTTCAAACAAACCAACGCGTTGGGAACCGAAATAGGCCTCCAACGTGCGCTTGCCACTTTCATGGGCAAACACCGCAATCTCCGGAAAACTATGCAAGTGCTCAATCACCTCCCGCAGGGTCGACTTGCCGATTTCCAAGTGGAACACCTGCGGGCGGCCTTCCGGCGTGACGGAAATTTGCCACGGCAAATCATCCGGATGCTGGGGCGACTGGTCACAACCGGCAATGCCCAAAAGCAGGGCCAACAGACCGCCCATCACTGCGTATTTCATGGGGAAACCTTTGTCTCAGAATAATTTTTGCTGCTCACTGCTTGCATCAGCCTGGGAATGGTTGGAGTAAGTCGGCCAATCTGGCGTATAGGCATCAGATTGGTTACCCCATGTTTTCCAACCCTTACGCCCACCACGCCCGAACAGCTCCAGGAATGGCCCCCAACTGCATTCTTCGATCACCGTATATTGCTCATCCGGCTTGCGGCTGTGTTCGCGCTTTTGTGAAGTGATGATATTGGGTTGGGTTCTGCCCGGTTGCAGGGTACGGGCATTTTTTCCACGCACGCCAAACAGGATCATTTCGGTTACGTTACGGAAATAAAAACCGACGCCGCGCCGGTCAGGGCCACCATCCTTACGCACTTTGTACCAGACGATATTGGTTTTATAAGTGAAACCCCACGCACTCATGACTTCCAAGCCTTCCGCCAGCAAAGCGTTCGGCACCCATAAGTACAAATGGGCAGTGTCTTCAGCAACGTCACTGACCGGCAAAGCTTTGATGTCATCCAGCGTCATGGTGGGATAACGGGAAAGCCGGTGGTGTTCAGGAGCCATTTTTCCAGTACGGTTGGAGAACTGCCATGGTGGATCCGCCAGAATAGTGGCAAACTTTTGCCCCTCCAACTCCTCCCGCAAATCATCCACAGCACTCATGACTGCCATCCATGCATCCAACATGGTGTGATTATACCCTGAATTCAACTCAGGCATACCACTCCTCGCTCTCGCCTTGCTCCACCAGCAAATCCACCATTTCCATGACGTACTGTTTCAGGTATTTGTTTTTTAGCCACGCCACGCGGGTAGTGGAAACCGGGAACAAGGCCGACAGGTCGCGCAACGTCAGATCGTCGTCGTGGATGTGGGAATAGGCCATTTTGGCGATGATGCCTGCGCCAAACCCCAGCCGCACATAACTGATAATGACATCCGTATCAGTGGCGGCGAAGGTGACATCCAGTTCAAACCCGGCCTTGCGGAAAGTTTCGTGGATCTTGGAACGTCCGGTAAAGCCAAAAATGTAGGTCAGCACCGGATATTGCGCAATCCGTTGCAAGCTCAGTGCGCCCTCGGCAAGGGGATGCCCGTCCGGCAACACCAACCCGTGGTTCCAGTCGTAGCATTTGCGGCTATCCAACGCCGTGTCATCCCCCAACTCTTCAGTGCAAACCGCGATGTCAGCCTTGCCGTCATGCAGCATCCTCACCAGCTCAACGGGCGTGCCTTGCAGGAAATGGATGGCGACATCAGGGTAGCGTTGCCGAAATTCCAGCATGACTTCCGGCAGGAAATATTTCGCCTGGGTATGGGTCGTCGCAATGCGGATTTCACCACGCGTCTGCAAGCGGTAGTCATCCGCCACGGCGCGGATATTTTCCAGCGACTGCTCGATGCGCTCCAACTCACCCACAATCGCCCGGCAAACCGGCGTCGGCTCCACCAAGCGCTTGCCCTTGCGCTCGAACAGCGGCATGCCCAACTCATCCTCCAGCAAGCCCAACTGACGGCTCACGGCGGATTGCACGATGAAATGTTGTTCAGCGGCGCGGGAGACATTCATGCCGTTATTCAGCAGGGTTTTGAGCAGACGAAGTTGGAACAGTTTCATTCATTATCTCATTATCAGATATTCATATCTAATTATATCGTTTTCCAAGAATTCACGCACCGCAGCATAATAGCCTGCAAGCATTGAATCTGAACAGAGGGGAAGCCTCATGAGCATTTTGCACAAAATCCTTGACCAAGATGAAATCAGCACACTGGAACTGTTGCTGAATGGAGCGCTGACCCCTATCACCGGCTACCTGAACCAAGCCGACCACAGCAATGTATTGCGCAACAACCGCTTGGCCAATGGCGTCCTGTGGCCGCTGCCACTGGCATTGGTATTGACGCCTGCGGAAAAACGCGAAGCCCAGTTAAGTGGCCGTATCGTCCTGGTGGATGCGGCGGAGCGGCGCGCCATCGCCGAAGTGGCGGTTGACAGTTTCTACCGTTTGCCTGCCGATGTGGCGGTGTTGGCGCAAGCCATCGGCACGACTGACACTTGGTATGCCAGCGGAACCGTGCAGCCCTTGCAGAAAATCCTGCACCCTGCATTCAACAGCATCCGCTTCAACGTCCCCGCCCTGCGCCAGCATTTACAGGACTGGGATAGCGTGGTCGCCGTACAGGCGACTCCTGAACTGGATGAATCCGACCTGCGGCAAGCTTGCGAATGGCTCACCGCCAGCAATATCGGCGGCGGCCTGCTGGTGCAGGTAGGCGCGGATGAAACCCAGCCGGATTTCCACGACCACATGCGCAAGCTGCGCGGCCAGGTCAAATGCCAGTCAGCCCGCCAGATCAAGCTGTCACTGCTGCCCTGCGTGGAAGGTCTGGGAGAAAAACGCTGCCTGCTGTTGCAGGCGCTGGTCAGCCGCAACTACGGAGCCACTGGCTTTGTGGTCAGCAACCATGTCAGCCGCGAAACCCGCCGCTGGTTGCTGCAATACCGTGACGAGATCGGTTTGGACATTATCTCCGGGTTGCTCAAACGCGAGCAGACCGCCGAACCTGCTGTACGTCACCCGCTTTGTAAAGTCGCCTGAAATACCTGCCTCTCTTCAGGTGCGATCCGGTGCGGGCTTCGGCCCGCATTTTTTTACCCGTCGAGTTTGAAATTCACCGTTAGGCTGAACACCCATTGCGGCTTGCGGATTTCCGGCGGAAATGGCAACGCGCCGGATGCGGCGTTCACCGCCTGCACCGCTGCCTTGTCCAGCCAATCATTGCCAGCGCTTTTGCTGACCCGGACTCCCGTGATCGCCCCATTGGGCAAGACGGTGAATGACACCACCACACTGCCTTCCACTTCCGCCTTTTCCGCCAAACGCGGGTATTGCTTGCGGGATGCAATCAAGCTTTGCAAGCGGGCTTTGTAAGCCGCCTCCGCCGCTTTGTTATCAACCGCTGGAGCCAGCGGCGCGGCTCGGGAAACCGGCGCAACCGGGCGGGCAGCCGGAGAGGGCACCGCAACAGGATGGGCAACGGCTGCCGCCACTTGTGGCTGCGGTTTGGCCACCGCTACCGGGTCGGGCTGGCGTTTTGGCTGCGGTTCTGCTTTGGGAGCAACGTTTTGGGGAACGGCTTCTGGTTTCTTGACCGGCTTTTTTTCAGGCTTGGGCTTTTTGGGCAGCGGTTTGCTCACCTTGGTTTTTTCAACCGGCTTGGGTTGTGGCTTGGACTCCGGCTTTGGCGCTTCCTGCACGGGCGGCGGCACAGGCGATGCTACTGGCTTCTCTACCGGCTTCGGCGCGGGAACGAATTGCGCCAATGACAACTGCACAGCCTGTGGCGCTTCCACTTGCCCCGTCTTGCCCTGCCAAAACAGCAATGGCAACACCGCCAGCAACACCCCTGCGTGCGCCAGCGCCGAAACGCCAAAGCCGGTCAGGTGGTATTTCACTGCGCCTGCTCGGTCTGGATGGCAAGCCTGTCGAAATGCCCGGCTTTCAGCACGTCCACCACACGGATGAAAGATTCGAAAGCGGCGGCCTTGTCCACCCGCAAAAGGATGGGCGTATCAGCAGCATGAGCCGCATGTGGGGCCAGTTTGCCCGCCAGCGCCTCAGCTATCACCAGTTCCCCGTCGAAGAAAATCTGGTTTTGCGCATTGATGGCGATTTCCAGGCTTTTTTCATCCCCGCCCGCCTGCTCGCCCTGCTCCGCCTTCGGCAAATCCACCGGAATCAGCCCCTGCGAAATGAACGAAGCAGTGGTCAGCACAATCGCCAGCAACACCAGCATGATGTCGATAAAGGGGATCATATTGATCTGGTCGAAACGCTTCATGCGCGGCTACCATCCCGCCATGCCTGCCAGCGGGCGACCTGCACCTCCACCTTGCGCAACAGTGCGTTGTAAAACATGATCGCCGGAATCGCCACCACCAAGCCCGCCGCCGTCGCCTTCAACGCCAGCGCCAAGCCGAGCATAATGCTGTGGACTTCGATTTTGCCGCCCTTGCCCATGCTGTAGAACGTCACCAAAATGCCCAGCACGGTGCCAAGCAAGCCGACATACGGCGCATTCGCGCCAATGCTGGAAATGGTGGTCAGGTTGCGGGTCAGGTCGATCTTCAGGGTTTCGATATGCTCGAACTGCCGAACCTGGACGCGGCTCAGGTAGAAATAGCGTTCAATCACCAGCGCCAGCATGACAAAGCTCATCAAACCGAGCGTCCCCAGCACCAGATAATCCAGATTGGCTTGCAGAAACTCCATGACACACCTTTTACTGGCAGGGTCGCCAGCTTCGCCAAAAAACCCTAGAGATTCTACCCCAGCAGGGACACGGCGTAACTGTGTCATTTGCCACACTCAGGCATCAAGCTCAATACTTTGGCTAGGCGTCAGTCCTTGCTGAAAATGCCGTTGCCGGTAATGATCACGCGGTTCACCCAGCGTTCCGACAACTTGCCGACGCAAGCTTCCACCTTTTTGCCGTCCGCCAGTTGCGCCTCCACGCTGTAGCCTTTGCCCGGCTCATGGTTGAGCGTGATGATGCGGGTTTCCCCGGCCCTTAACTGGGTGAGAAGAATTTTCTCCTGGCTGAGGTCATTGCCATGCTCAATTTTCAGCAGAGGGATCGTTTCTTCGCGCAGGTTGGCGACCGTCACAAACAGCGGCCGCCCCGGATATTGGTGTCCGCACCAAAGCTTTGCACCTGTTGCGCCCATCACAACACCCAACGCACCCACTATCCAACGCGATTTGAAAGTCAACATAAGGATTTTGTCTGCACCCCGCCATACCAAAAGGAAGATAATCCTGGATAGGCGGAGCCCCTGCATTGAAAAGGCTCAATTGTGTTTATTAACAGTTCCTAATATACTTGACGGCCATTGATCACCCACCTAACCACCTGAAACGAAAAGAGGGACGACACCATGAGTATTGACCGCGCAGTATTGGTCATCGCAGGCACCATGATTCTTGTTGCACTCCTGCTAGGGGCTTTTGTCTCTGAAGCAGTAGGCTTTTGGCTGATGGTATTCATTGCCGCCAACCTGATCCAGTCCGCTTTCACAGGCTTCTGCCCAGCCGCCATCATCCTGAAAAAGCTTGGCTTCCAACCAGGCCAAGCTTTTAACTGATCAAATTCGACAGGAGGGGCGGCAATCGCCCTTCACTTGACCGGCAGGGTGAACGAAAACGTCGCGCCCTGGCCGGGTTCCGACTTCACCCACAAATGCCCGCCATGCCCTTCAATGATGGAGCGGCACAATGACAAACCGATCCCCATGCCCTTTTGCCCTTTGGTGGTCACAAAAGCATCGAATACGTGCTCTTTGAGGTTCGCGTCCATTCCCGGCCCGGTGTCGGAAATATCCACCTGCACCATGCCATCCGGATTGATGAAACAGCGCACCATGACCTGACGGCGCTGGCTGGTGATTTCCCGCATGGCGTCAATGGCGTTTTGCACAATATTCAGGATGACCTGCTCAATCTGGATGACATCCATATGGATGCCTGGCAAGTTATTTTCCAGCTCCAGCAGCAAAGGGACATTGTGCTTGCTGCCGGACGTGTTGGTCAGCACCAATGCGTCACCGATGATCTGCCCTATATTCGCCAGCGTCTTTTGTGGCTGTTGCTTGCGCACGAACGCCCGCAGGCGGCGAATGATTTCTGACGCCCGCAACGCTTGCTTCTGGATGCCGTCTAACGGCTCCAGCAAACGCTGCGCCTCCTGCCCGGCCTGGATCATGCGCATGCAGGCGTTGGCATAATTGGCAACGGCGGCCAGCGGCTGGTTGAGTT
Source organism: Candidatus Thiothrix phosphatis (assembly GCF_035668035.1). NCBI lineage: Bacteria > Pseudomonadati > Pseudomonadota > Gammaproteobacteria > Thiotrichales > Thiotrichaceae > Thiothrix > Candidatus Thiothrix phosphatis. The sequence continues at coordinate 20,135 of NZ_JAYMYJ010000043.1, forward strand.
CGTGGGCGATGCCGGAAGCCATTTCCCCCATTGTGTTCAAGCGCACCATGTGGGCAAGGTCGGCCTGATGCTGGCGGGCGTTCTCCTCCGCCTGGAGGCGCAGGTTTTCTTCATGGTCCAGACGGTAAGCAAGGCGGATGACAATGACCACGATAGCCAGCACCATCCCTGCCGCCAACAGCGATTCCACCTGGGTATGGGTCAACCAGGCCGAATGCAGCAATACCGGCAGCCAGCCCAGCGAAGGCGGGAACAACGCCATCAGGAACATCACCCGCCGCACCACCAGCCCCCCTGGGCTGTCATTGGCCATAATGCTGAAGAAACCTTTTTCGACCTTCGCCAAGATAATGCCCCAACTGGTCAGGGCAAACGCTGTCGCCGTATGCAGCGCCATCCCCACATCGCCGGAGAACAGGTAAAACATGTTCTCTTCGTGGGCGTAACCGAAAAACACCACCACCAGCGCCATCACACTGCACAGGGCCGCCCACTGCGCCACGCTCACCAACCTGGGCCGATCAAGCCCCAGAAAAAGCAAGGCTGTACTGGTCAGAATAAAGGCTGCCGCCGTATGCGGCGAAGCTGGCAACGGCGATAGCCCCGCCAACCCCAATATTTCCATGACCCAACCCAGCACGGTGGCCGGGAGAGAAAACATAAACCCTGTCAGCATCATCCCCCCCATCAGGATGCCGCCAACCGCCAACGCCTGCCCGACCATCAGCCGGAGCACCCCAGGCTTCTCAGGCTGCAACAATAACAACGCCATTCCCGTAAAGATAAAGGAAGCGGCGGTAACAGGGCTCATGGGCGGCAAATCCGGCGCCACCCGGTATAAGACGGGCATATTATTGATCCAGCCCAACAGCACCACTACGCCAACCAGCACAACACTGATTGCGACCAAACAAGCAAAGCGATGTAAAAACTGTAATTGCTGCGATCGGCTCATGGCCAAAAGTATATAAGAAGCACAGGCATTACCGATACCGGCAACCGTGTCAACTCAGCGACACAGAACCATATCAAATATTAATCCTCACCATTGAGAATTCCAATTTTTGGCGCTTGTGGCATTTGGGTTATAACCGTTAATGTCGACAATTTTGTTTATTTTATTTGAGGATCGTGACTAATGGGTGACAGAATTCAGGTTGGCGGCTTACAAGTGTCAACACTCCTCCATGACTTCGTCAACAACCAGGCATTGCCTGGCACAGGTTTGACCCCGGAAAACTTCTGGGCAGGACTGGAAGCCATCGTCAATGACCTTGCCCCGCGCAACCGTGAACTGCTGGCCAAACGCGACAGCATCCAGGCAAAGATTGACGCCTGGCATCTGGCCAACAAAGGCAAATTTGACCTCGCCGCCTATAAAGCCTTTCTCCAGGATATTGGCTACCTGCTGCCGGAAGGCGAAACCTTCCAGGTGGCAACCGCCAATGTGGATGCGGAAATCACCACCACCGCAGGGCCGCAACTGGTGGTGCCGGTCATGAATGCGCGTTTCGCCCTCAACGCCGCCAACGCCCGCTGGGGCAGCCTGTATGACGCCCTCTATGGCACGGATGCAATCCCCGCCACCGATGGTGCCGAAACCGGCTCGGCCTACAACCCGGTGCGCGGCAAAAAAGTCATTGAGTTCGCCCGCACCTTCCTCGACGAAGCTGCCCCCCTTAGCCAGCTTTCCCACCACAACGCCAGCGGCTACCGGATTGACAACGGCGCGCTGGTGGTGGACATGATCGGTGGCGGCACCGCCAGCCTACGTGACGACAGCCAGCTTGCCGGTTACCGGGGCGCTGCGGATGCGCCTTCCGCCATCCTGCTGCGCAACAACGGCCTGCATTTTGAAATCCAGATTGACCGCACCGGCATGATCGGCAAGGGCGACCCTGCTGGCGTCAACGACATCCTGATGGAAGCCGCCCTGACCACCATCATGGACTGTGAGGATTCCGTCGCCGCCGTCGACGATGTGGACAAGGTGCTGGTCTACTCCAACTGGCTGGGCCTGATGAAAGGCAACCTGACCGAACAGGTGGCAAAAGGCGGCAAAACTTTCACCCGCGCCATGAACCCTGACCGCCAATACACCGCAGCGGACGGCTCCACCCTGACCCTGCCGGGCCGCAGCCTGCTGTTCGTGCGCAATGTTGGCCACCTAATGACCAACCCGGCGATCCTGGACAAAAACGGCGCTGAAATTCCTGAAGGCATCATGGATGGCTACATGACCTCCATGATCGCCATCCATAATCTCAAGGGCGACGCCAGTGTCGCCAACTCCCGCACCGGCTCGGTCTACATCGTCAAGCCGAAAATGCACGGCCCAGAAGAAGCCGCGTTCACCAACGAGCTGTTTGGCCGCATCGAAGACGCGCTCGGCCTGCTGCGTTACACCCTGAAAGTCGGCATCATGGATGAGGAACGCCGCACCACTGTCAACCTGAAAGAATGCATCCGCGCCGCCAGGGAACGCGTCGTCTTCATCAACACCGGCTTCCTTGACCGCACCGGCGACGAAATGCACACCTCCATGGAAGCGGGCCCGATGATCCGCAAGAACGACATGAAGTCCTCCGCCTGGATCAAGGCTTATGAAGACTGGAACGTGGACATCGGCCTGGAATGCGGCCTGCCGGGCCATGCGCAGATCGGCAAGGGCATGTGGGCCATTCCAGACCAGATGGCGAACATGCTGGCCACCAAGATCGGCCACCCGCTGTCAGGCGCCAACACCGCCTGGGTTCCGTCCCCGACAGCGGCGACCCTGCACGCGCTGCACTACCACAAAGTCAACGTGTTCGCCCGCCAGGAAGAGCTGAAAAGCCGTCCGCGCGCCAACCTCGACGACATCCTGACCATTCCGGTGGCGGCTGACCCGAACTGGGGCGCAACGGAAATCCAGCAGGAGCTGGACAACAATGCGCAAGGCATCCTGGGTTACGTGGTGCGCTGGGTCAACCAGGGCGTCGGCTGCTCCAAAGTGCCGGACATTAGCGACGTCGGCCTGATGGAAGACCGCGCCACCCTGCGCATTTCCAGCCAACACATGGCCAACTGGCTGCACCATGGCATCTGCACCGCCGACCAAGTGATGGAAGCGTTCAAACGCATGGCGGTGAAAGTCGATGCGCAGAACGAAGGCGACCCGACCTACACCAAAATGAGCGGCAACTTCGACAAGAGCGTGGCATTCAAGGCCGCTTGTGACCTCGTGTTCAAGGGGCGTGAGCAACCGAATGGCTACACTGAACCACTGCTGCACAAGTACCGTCAGGAAGCGAAGGTGGCGTTGTTCTTCTAAGGCTGCACCTTACTCCCTCATCCCCAGCCCTTCCCCCGCAAGGGGCGAAGGGCGCAAGAGGCCGCTCACTGAGCGGCTTTTTTGACCCCCACCCTGACGAAACTGACCGAAAACTGCTTTTTCAGGCAAAAAGCACGTTCTTCGATCAATAGTTATGTACTACCATCCAGAGAAATGCCGCCAGAGGAAACACTATGGAAAAATCAGCACAAATGGACGCCATCAATGCCCTACGTGACTGGAGCAGATGGTTGATCGGAATGAACTCCGTACTGGGCGGCGGCTGCTTGACCATATTGCAAACCGGCAATAGCGCGGGCATGTCACGCTTGTTCATGGTTCTGGCCATCATCACCTTTCTGGCCTCGGTGCTGTGCGCGATCCTGCTGGGACGGGCGCTGGCTTCCTTGGTGGAACGCCTGCCAACGGTGGACAGCATTTACCAGTACAAGGATGGCATGGGGCTGTCCATCAAACACCTCGCCCGCTTGCAATTGTTGATATTTCTGCTGGCCTGCCTGTTTATGGGAATATGGCTGGCATTGAAAATCATCTGACAGAAACTGCCAACATGACCACTCCTGGCGAGATCCTCACCTTCTGGCGCGCCGCGCCGATGCCCGAACATTGGTTCAATTCCACCCCGGCCATTGACGATGGCATCCGCGCCCGCTACGAAACCTTATGGCGACAAGCCGCCCAGGGCGAACTGGACGATTGGCAGCAAACGCCAGAAGGCTGTCTGGCACTTTGCATCGTCCTCGACCAGTTTCCGCTGAACATGTTTCGCGGCCACCCACACTGCTTTTCCACCGAACAGCAGGCAGTCGCCATCAGCAAACACGCAGTCACCCAAGGGTTTGACCGGCAACTTCCGCACGATCTGCTGACGTTCCTCTACATGCCGCTGATGCACAGCGAGAACCTGGCGGATCAGGATGAATCTGTGCGCCTATTTGAGGCGACAGGGCTTGCGGGCAACGCCCGCTTCGCCCACCACCACCGTGAAATCGTGCGCCGCTTTGGCCGCTTCCCGCACCGCAATGCCATTCTCGGGCGGGAAAGCACACCGGAAGAACTGGCCTACCTCCATTCCAAGGAAGCCTTTACCGGCTGAAGCCAACGGAACCTATGGGCGCACTAGGCGGATATAGTTGTAACTGTTGCTATGCCCTTGCGCCCGGTTGCCGTCCTTGAGGGAAAAGCTCACCGCCTGCCAGTAGCCGGACGCTGCCGGGTCAGAAGTCCAGTAACCGCGCACTGGATTGCCCAGTTGCTCCGGATCCCAAGAGGTGCTGCCCAGAGCCGAATAAATATAAGGGGCTGAAGTGCGGCTGGTGTCAACCAAACCCAGCAGTTCGCTTACCTTGGGAAGGCGCCAATCCTTGAAGCCGCACAAACCCGCTGCATTCACCGCCCGGACGTAGGAACCCGTATCGCAGCGGACCAGATTGGTGCCGGATTTCTGGCACGGATAAGACCCCAGAATACTGGCGGTGGAGGCATCGCCAGCGGGCAGGCCCTGGTAGCCATTCTGACCGTCATACCAGTTATAACCGTAGTCCTTGTCGCGGAAATCCGGCTGCGCGCCTGCGCCTTCATCGCTTTTGACTTCCCAATACAGCTTGGTCGTCTGGTCTTGCACACAGGCCAACCGTTCTGGCGGCGTGATCGTGGTGTCGCCGGAATCATCCATGCCAACAAAGGTCTTGGCGGCGCTGGTCGTGACATTGGTGTTGTTCACCACGGTGTTCTTGCTGGTGTCCCCACCGCCGCCGCAACCTGCCAACAAAACCGCCGTAGAAATGGCTGCGACCACCAGTCCCTGCCCGAGAAAACCTGAAGAAGAAGCGCTTGAAAATACGGCACCAGACATGGGTGCTGCCCGAACATAACCCTTTTTCATACGTGTTACCCTATAATGTTTAATAAAGGTCAACACGTATATAGCATATGCTGCCGCATCCATCAGGCTAACCTATCATCACCTCAACCCTCCGCAGCCTGATGACAAATAGACTTAACGTTCAAGCAGATAGCCTTCCTTCATTTTTAGGAAATTCAAAAATACAGTTTCAAAATCCTCCACTACCGAAGCCTTGACCGACTCCAGCGCCAGTAACGCATCGCTCCAGGCCTGCATGCGCCCGCTCAGTTGCAGGTCAACGCCGAAATGCTTTTTCACCAATGCCAGACGCATGAACAAGGGTGCATATACACAATCCACCAGCCGGAAAACCGCGCCGGAAAAATAGGGCCCGTCTGCCGCCAGTTCGCCATCCAACCGCTGCAAACCGAGCCGCAGTGAATCATAGGCTTCGTCGAAAGCGGTTTTTTCCTTCGCCGTCAGCATGTGGAATTGGCGCACGATCAGTTCGGAACAGAATTCAATCCAGGCCCGATGCTGGGCTTTTTGCAACGGATCGGCAGGGTGCAGGGAAGGAGGGTAAACTTCGTCCAAATATTCGAGAATAACGGCGGACTCAAACAGCGGTTTGCCATCCACCAGCAAAACCGGCACTTTGCCTAATGGGGAAATGGCGGTGAACCAGTCAGGCGGCTCCTGCAAATTGATATGGGTCAAGGTGTAACCTACACCTTTTTCATTCAGGGCAATGACGGAACGCTGTACAAAAGGGCACACTTTGAAACTGACCAGTTCCAGCTTGGCAGGTTGGGACATGATGGAAACTCCTTCGTCAACGGCAAAGGAACCACTATACACCAAGGCACAATGAAAAGGACGGGGAGGGGCTGGTCTGCAAAAGGAAGCCCACTGATGGGTGGGCTAAAGGGGGTAACCATGAAATTCGGTGGTGGCCGGGGACGGAATCGAACCGCCGACACGGGGATTTTCAATCCCCTGCTCTACCAACTGAGCTACCCGGCCACTGAGGGCGCTATTACAGCGTTTTGACCGAATGTTGTCAAGAACTAATGTGCCAGGGATGTGAACTGGCAATTCACAGCGCCCCTAACTGCACAGACCAGCAAAAACCACTACAATCCAGCCTAATTGATACAACCCAACAGGAAAAGCGGCCCTTTACAAATGGACTCCCACGGCCTGACCTTATTCATTCTCACCCTGGCGACGCTCACCGGCATTTTCCTGTTTGCCCGTTGGCTGGGGCGCTTCCTGAACCGCTTTGAACTGCCGCCGGACACCCGCCTGCTGGTCTTGATTTCCTTCGTCGGTGTTGTCCTGGTCGCCAGCCTGAATTTCCTATGGCAACAAAGCGCCAGCCTTGCCCCTGAGCCACCGGCCAAAACCGATCAAAACGGCCAAGCGCAAAAGCCCCAGACAGAAACCGACCTTGACGCCTACGAGAGCGCCGCTTACCCCGACCTGTACGGTTTGCGCCAGGAAATGCTCAAACAATTGGAAGAACTGCACACGTTCTTCGTCAATGTCAGGGCATGGGCAGAAGAAATGCCCGTCCAGCGACCTTTTCTGCAAAAAATCATCGATATCCGCTGGGAACGCAATCAGGCGCTGATCAAATCCTACCAGGCAATCGACCGCAGCCGCCGGGAATTCTGGCTGCATTACCATACGGGCGAAGACCACTACGTCCGGCAAATGTTTGGCGAAGAAGCCGTGCGCCTGCAAAAGCGCATCCAAGACGCCCTGGGCGACAGCCACAAATTCCAGCTTGAGGAAGCCGACGCCATCAGCAACCAAGCGCACAGCTGTGTGGATTTGTTGAACGCCGCCAAGCTTCCCAAACCGCCCAAAGGCCGCGCCAATGCCTTCCTGCCTTATAGTGGGCAAAACCGTCAGCGGGTCATGGACATGCTGGCCCGCAAACAGGAAAACAGCATCCTGGCCAACTTGGGGCAGTTGCAGACTAGCGAAGCCCAGATTCGGGACAAACTTGCTTACATGCTGGAATACCGGAAAATCAACACCGACCTGTTGAGCGAGGTCAATGAACTGGTCCAGACCTGGAATGGGGCGCTGGTGTATAACCAATACGCCCAATACCGCATCCTGTTCAGCGTGGAAACACTGGAAATCCTTGAACGGCTGGGCATCCCCGCAAACAACCGCAACTATTCCTGGCTACTCAACCAGCTACGCGAACTTGCGCCGAAAGTGGTGAAAGAAGCTGACGAAGAACGCAAGACGGCAGCCTACAGCTACAACCCTGACATCGACCACCAATATCGGCGGCAGCGTTAAAACGCCAGCTCAAACTTTACGCCCTTCAGAAAAGCCTGCTCACGCTCCAGATCCGCCAACAACAAGGGACGCTTGTTTTTCAGCCCGCTGTCCTGAAACTGCAATTCAATACGGTTTTTGCTCAACTTCATGCGTTCGATCCGTGGGGCGGCGTCCTTATGGGAGCGGTGCAGCAACACAGCCAGACGCAGCAGCACGCTCAGGTAAAGCGCATTCTGGTAATGTTCCGAATTCAGCAACTCAAACAATTTGGGCGAAATTTTCTGCCGGTGGGTGCGCACCAACACACTCAGCCACCGCTGCTCCTCCGTGGAAAACCCCGGCAAATCGGCGTTCGCCAACAGATAGCCGCCATGCTTGTGATAGCTGCTATGGGAAATGGCCAGCCCCACTTCATGCAGATCCGCCGCCCAACTCAGCAACTGATCCAGATGGCAGGGCAACTTCCAGTCGTCCCGGCAACGGTTAAACAACTTGTGCGCAGTATCCCGCACCGCTTCGGCATACTTCTGGTTGACCTGGAAACGCTGCTGCAAGGCGCGCACGGTCTTGTCGCGAATATCCTCGTGCTGATAACGCTCCAGCCGGTCATAAATCAGCCCTTCCCGCAATGCGCCGTCAGAGACGTACATCCGGTCGATTTTCAACGCCTCAAACGTGGCGATCAGAATCGCCACGCCACCCGCGAACACCGGCTTGCGCTCATCGCTCAACCCCGCCAGCTTGAGCTTGTCGACATGCCCGGCGTCAATCATCATCTCCCGCAAACGGTACATGTGCTCCAGGGTAATGCCGTAAGGGGCCAGCCCGGTTTGCTGGATGACCCTTTTCACTGCACGGATGGAGCCGGACGCACCGGTGGCCGATTCCCAGCCAATATCCCGGTACGACGCCTTGATCGGCCTTAACTCCAGATGCGCGGCGGTAATCGCCTTCTCCCAGCAGGACTTGCCCAACTTACCGTCTGGAAAAAAGGCGCGGCTGCTGCTGACGCAACCCATACGCAAGCTTTCCAGATGCAGGGGTTCAAAACCTTGCCCAATGATCAGCTCGGTGCTGCCGCCGCCGATGTCCATGACAAAGCGCTTGCCTTGCTGGTCTGTGGCCAGCGAATGTGCCACCCCAAGATAGATCAGGCGCGCTTCTTCACGGCCGCTGATGACGGAAATGGGGTGCCCCAAGGCAGCTTCCGCCTGATGGAGGAATTCACGCGCATTTTTGCTCTGGCGCAGGGTATTCGTGCCCACCGCAGCAACATTTTCGGATGGAAAAGCCCGGATACGCTCACCAAACCGGCGCAGGCAATCAATCGCCCGTTGTTGCGCCTCCTTATTGAGATGCCCCTTGGCGTCCAACCCACCGCCCAAACGCACCGCCTCATGCAGGCGATCAAGCACATTGACCTGCTCGAAGGCGTCGATTTGCACAACAATCATATGGAAACTATTGGAGCCGAGGTCGATCGCCGCCAGCTTGTACGGTGCTTGCCCGTCAGTCATATTTACCCCCTGTATACCGTAGGCGCAGACCCACACTCTTGCGTATGGGGCAAGCTCCTACAGGGTTTGTGGCATGTTGTTGGTAGCTTTACCCAAGCACCATGATGGCGTCGACTTCCACCTCAGCCCCGCGCGGGAGCGAGGCCACCCCAATGGCAGCGCGCGCAGGATACGGCTGTGCAAAGAACTCCGCCATCACCTGATTAACGGTGGAAAAATTCGCCAAATCCGTCAGGAAGACATGCACTTTCACACAATCATCCAACGAACCGCCCGCCGCGTTGGCGACTGCGGCCAGATTGCGGAACACTTGGCGCACTTGTTCAGCAATATCGCCCTCCACCATCTGCATGGTGGCCGGAACCAGGGGAATTTGACCAGAAAGGTAGACCGTATTATCCGCCCGCACGGCTTGCGAATACGCGCCAATCGCCTGAGGGGCATCAGGCGTGGAAATGATCGTCTTGTTCATTGGGGTCCTTATTTCGTCAATTTGCTTGCATTCAACACATTGGGGATACGTTTTAACTGACGAATGACTTCTTGTAAATGCCCCTGATCATCCACTTGCAAAGTAAAGGTATCCAGCTTGATACGCCCTTCCCCGCTGATTTTCAGGTCAACAATATTCACATCCAACCCATCAAGGCATTTGGTGATTTGACGCAACATGCCTTTGATGTCCCTGACCTCGACCACAACACCCACAGACATCTTCTGGCCATCAACATTGTCGCCGCGCTCCGGCATCGCGTCATGCTGCCGCAACCAAGTGCGGATGCTGGCATAGGCCCGGCTGGTCTTGACGAAATTCAGCCACGACAACTGTGGTTTGTGCGCCTTGTTGGTCAGGATTTCAATGGTCGCCATGGTGTTGGGCACCCGGCTGCGCAGCGGCAGCTCGCGCCCATCAACCTTCGCCCCAGTGCAATGGTGCCCGACTTCCGTATGCACCGCATAGGCGAAATCCAGCAGCGTCGCGCCGCGCGGCAGCTCCTTGACATCCCCTTCAGGGGTATAGGCGTAGATTTCGGTCTGGAACATGTCCGCCTGCATATCGGCGTAAAATTCATCCGGGTTTTGTGCTTGGCTGTCAAACGCCTCGACCTGTTCCAGCCATTGGTCGAAAACAGCCTGTGTGTACGCACGGGTTTCCGGCTGGCTCCACTGCGCCGCCAAGCCGTATTGCGCAATCTGGAACATTTCGCGGGTCTGGATCTGAAAACGCACCAGTTGACCGCTCGGTGCCGTCACGGTTGTCTGCAATGCCCGAAAACCATAAGCGCGGGGAGCAGCAATGAAATCCTTGACCATGCCCATACGCGGCTTGAAGACGCCATGGATAATGCCTAAAGCCTGATAACACTCTGACAATTCACCCACCTGCACGCTGATTTCCAGCAAATCGCACTGCTGGCTGAAGTCCACTTTCTTGCGGCGGCTCTGCTCATAAACACGGAACAGATTTTTTGGCCAGATCATGACATTGCTACAGGGAATTTCCATCCGTAGCGCATCTGAAATGCTGTTGTACACCTGCAAGTGCTTGCCTTCGTTTTCCTCCAGATATTTTTCCAGCGCCATCTTCATGATGCGGCTGCGCCACGGGTACAGGTTCTGGAAACATAGCCATTGCAGATCCCTGCGGATTTTGTTCATCCCCAAGCGCCTGGCCAAAGCCACATAAGTGGTGGAAGTTTCCAGCGCAATCCGGCGACGTTTGTCGGGAGGGACATTTCCCAACGTTTGCATATTGTGCAGACGGTCGGCAAGCTTGACGATGACCACCCGAAAATCCTTGGTCATGGCCTGCATCATCTTCTGATAGCTGGCAATCGCCACCGCCTGTTTGGTCGGAAGATTGTCATCGCGCTTCAGCTTGGTGACGCCATCCACCATCTGGCCCACTGCCGACCCAAAGCGCTTGCTAATTTCCTCTACCGTATGCTCGGTATCCTCCGGCACATCATGCAGCAGGGCAGCGCAAATCGTGTCAGCATCCAGATGCAACAAGGCCAAGAAACGGGCAACTTCCAGCGGATGTGTGATATACGGCGTCTTGTCGGCACGAAGTTGACCATCATGCGCTTCCGCCGCCAACAAGAAAGCATCGTAAACCTTGCGGCTGTCTTCTGCTAACATATAGCGCTCCACCAAACGCATTAGATCATTGGAGCGAAAAATAGGGTGCGTGATCTTAGGAGTCAACATAGGGGACAGGGCTGGGGGTAGTTGGAAAAGGGAGGAATCCAAAGGATCCGGCGAAGTTGCAGAATCAGGGGCAACCCCTGGCACCGGCTCTTCCTGACGGGCATCGCCCACACATCCATCAACATACAGGTGTTCTGGCCACAAAGAACCTTGCCCGCGATCATTCGGAGGTGGCTCTAGGTAAAAACTGTCTTCTGACATATTAACCTCCTTCCGAGCGAACCAAAATCAGCGCCCCATCAAGCAACCTGCAGCATAAAAACGCCCGCTGAAATTCGGCGGGCGTTTTTATCGGTGTCAATCATCCATAAAACCGGTGGAAATCACTACGGGCTTCTGGCTCAACAAGCCTTCGGCAATTTCGCGCAGCGCAATCACTGTCGGCTTGTCGCCCTCTTCATCCACCAGCGGCTGGGCACCGTGGGAGATGTCGCGGGCGCGTTTCGCAGCCTTCAGAACCAGTTCAAAATTGTTATCCACATGCTGCAAGCAATCTTCTACTGTAATACGCGCCATCGTTGTTCCGCTCTGAAAATCAATTGACTAACATTAAGCCCGATTATAGTTGAGGTCAACCCTCAAGCTTTAACCTAGCAAATCAGTCAGTCTAATCCCTTTTGACTCCTTTTGTATATAAGTCATTTCAGCAAGGAACAATTCAGCGGTGGCAATGGCGTCCTGCAAGGCGTTATGCGCCCCATAACGCGGCAGGTTATAGGCTTGGCGCAGATTGCCCAAGCGGAACTGGCGGGGAATGATGACCTGCTGAAGCTGTTCACGCTTGCGCTTTTCAATCTCCAGCGTATCCAATATCTGCAACGGCATTTTGCACCCGTACACACGCTCCATGGCGGCTTGCAGGAAGGTGCGCTCAATATGCTCGAAATGCGCGATCAGCACCTTGCCGGTCATGCGCTCCACCAGCTCATGCAGGGCGTCATGCAAATGGATGCCTTGGCTCATGCGGTCATCGGTGATCTTGTGCACGACCACCGTTTCCGGCGGCAACGTGATATTGAGCTTGATAATGCGGTGGACACAGCTCCCCATTTGCACCCGACCCTGGCGGATTTCCGTATACCCCATGCTGAGGATGGCATCTTTACGCGCATCCAGCCCAGTGGTCTCAAAGTCCAGCACCAGATACTCCAAATCCTCTACCGGCGTCTTTTTGTCCGCAAACGGGGTTTCCAGATAACGGCGGGCGACAGGGTGCCCCACTTTCGGCAGCAGGCGCTGTTTCTGCGCTTCAAGGGAAAACCAACCCCACAGCATCAGCGGAACCGATCCGCCTGATAGCGGCTGGCCATGCTGTCCTGCATGGTGGAAACCACTTCAAAGGCGTCTTTCAGGTGACGGCGCTCCAGCGCGGAAAGCTCTTCCGGCGGCACGTAGTTGTTGGGCTTCTGGCCTTTCTCAATCTGCTTGGCCTGATGTTGCAAACGCACCATGCTGATGAACTCAAAGGCGTCCCGCAAATCGTTTACCGTGCCTTCAGTCAGCACACCCGCATCCGCAATCGCGTCCAGCCGTTCCCAGGTATTGATAGGCTCAATCCCGCCCGCCAATGCATACAGACGCGCCATATCAATAACCGGCACCACACCGCGTTTCTTCATGTCCATGCCTTTCTCGGCACCCTCATCCTTGTTGTCCTTGTCCAACACAAAGCCACGGAAGAATCCCAATGGCGGTTTATGGCTCAGGGCATTGCCCGCCATGAACGCCTGGAACAGCGTCTGCACCTTGGTTTTGGCCAGCACATCTTCCTGCAAGCTTTTCAACAAACTTTTATCGCCATGCAGGCAACGCAAGTCAAAGAAAATGCTGGAATACATCAAGGCTTTCGGCTGCGGATTTTCAATCCAGTTGGTGAAATAGCCATGCCAAACCGACCAGGGTTGCCGCCATTCATCGTTGGTGGCCATGACATTGCCAGGGCAGTACACGTAACCGCAGGCGTTCAACCCATCACTCACGTACTTCGCCACATTACGGAAATAGTCGCCATGTGCGGCCTCGTTATAGTCATCCGACAGGATCATGCCGTTGTCCTGGTCAGAATGCGCCGTCTGCTCACGCCGGGCCATGGAACCCGCCACAATGAACGCGTAAGGGATAGGCGGCGCGCCGAATTTTTCCTCCGCCAGCACCAGCAAACGCCGTGCGATGGCCTGGCCAATGGACGTAATCGTCTGCCCTATATCGTTGGCGGGCAAGCTTTGGTTCACCAGGCTCACCAGCACCTTCGGCAGGGTCAGGCTCAGTTCGGCCAGACGGCCGACATCCTTGGCGGCGAACACATCGCCCACCAAATAAATGGCGTTATGGCTCTGGCTGCGCAGCAAGTCTGTCGCGGACACCACCCCGACCACGTCGTTATTTTCCACCACCGGCAAATGGCGGATATTCCGCCGCGCCATCAGCAACAGGGCTTCGGATGCCTGATCACGCGGTGCCAGCGTCAACGGGTTGGGTGTCATAATTTCCGCCACCGGCAAATCCACATTGCGGCCTTCCGCCACCACCCGTTTGCGGAAGTCCACATCCGTGACAATCCCACACAAGCCGCCGTCATCTTCGGTCACCATCGCCGTCTGGGCATTGAACTCATTCATCTGGCAAGCAACCTGACGGATGCTGTCATGCCTACCCACCAACATGGGCAGTTTCATCAGGTCGCGCACATGCATCGCCACCAGTGCAAAACCGTCACTGCCACGAATTTCCTGAATGGCGCTGCGCAGCCGCTCCGGCTTGCCATCTGTGAAATATTTACTCACTTTTTCGAAGCGCCCCACCACCTTCAGGAATAAGGCGGCAGGAATCGAGTAGAACAGCGTGTCTTCAATCGCCTTGACGGCCATGCTGACCGGCCCGCCGCGAATCACCGAGCGGTAGCCAACCCAGTCGCCTTCGGAAAAACGCCCATATAGCTGGCCATTTTCCAATAGCACTTCCACCGCCCCGCTACGGATCAGCAGCACCCGGTCATTACGCTCGCCAATTTTCAACACTTCACTGTCACGGCGGGCATATTCAATCTCCAGCCCCATGGTGACTTCATTCAGGCAATCCTGAGACAACTCCGTCAGTGGCGGGCAGGTGGCCAGATAATCACGAATTTCTAGCTGTTCAACTTCCATTATTTTTAAACCTTCAAAACTGGGCCGGAATCTCGGCGTAGGAAATCCGTCCGGTCTGCGCCAGCGCCATACGCACAGCTGACGGTTGCGGCTGCAACAGTTTGTCGGGGAATTCCCCAACCCACACATCCTCACCCGGCGGACGGTCAATCATGACATGCTGCTCCTCCTCCCCGTGAACCAGCGCGAACTGCACACCCCTGATCGGCTGGTTGACCCGGACTTCAATCCGCACCAAGCCAGGCGCACTCGCCTCTCCACGCATCATGGAAACTTTCATGCCGTTATAGCTGAGGTTACACTGATTGGTCGCCAGCAGGCATTGGCCATCGACAGCCAATTGCCGCGTCGCAACGTGCATTTCCTGTTGGGGCTTATCCTTGTTCAACCATAAGTCCATCAGACCGTAACCGCCAATCAGCATGACTGGGGCAACCATGATCGCAATACGGCTATGCAGGCTCAGGCCAAGGAACCAATTCCACATAAAAAAACGCTCTCTCTCCGAATTTTCCTCTGCCCGACAGCATACACGATCCAGCGGGAAAATCAGCCCCTTGAACTGCAGGTTTACGCGCCAGTAAAGCGGGCGAGCACCTGATCAGGCGTGATCTTTCTCAGGCAGTCCAAATGCCCCAACGGACACTCCCGCTTGAAACAAGGGCTGCACGCCAAACCAAGGTGCAGAATCTGGGCACCGGCGCTTAAAGGAGGGGTATAGCTTGGGTCGGAAGACCCATACAGCGCAATAACGGGCGCGCCCACGGCGGCGGCCACATGCATCAAACCTGAGTCGTTGCTGACAACCCGGTCGGCCAGCGCCAGCAGGGACATCACTTCCTGCAAGCTGGTCTTGCCCGCCAAATCGAGACAGGCCGGGGAATTGACCGCGCTGGCGATCTGCGCCGTCACAGGCACGTCCTTGCCGGAGCCCAGCAGAATGACCTGGCCGCCTTGTGCAATATGGTGCCGGGCGACTTCCGCAAAGTACTCGGCTGGCCAGCGCTTGGCACCGCCATATTCAGCACCAGGGCATAGCGCCAATAGCTGCCCAGTTTCACCGCCCAGAAATTTCTTTCCAGCCGCCGCCCGCTGCCCATCCGTCACGGTCAGATGCGGTGACGGCACCGCTGGCGGCAATGGCGCGTCAGCAGGCAAACCCAGCGCCACGAACCGCTGCACCGTCATGGTCAGCACCGATTTGCCCAAGGGACGGACGTCATTCAGCAAACCGTAGCGCATTTCCCCCCGGTAGCCGGTGCGCAGCGGGATCTGCGCCCAGAACGGGATCAGTGAGGATTTCAGGGAAGACGGCAGGACAATCGCCCAGTCATAGGCACCCGCACGCAGGGATTTGCCCAACTGGTAGCGCTTGCCCATCCCCAGTTCACCATGCGCCAACGACATTTCCAACGCGGCATGCACTTCCGGCATGGCAGCCAGAACCGGCTTGCTCCAGGCCGGAGCAAGCACGTCAATTTGCAAAAGGGGAAAACGCGCCTTCAGCGCCATGAACAGGCTTTGCGCCATCACCATATCGCCAACCCAGGAAGGGCCGACGATCAGGCAACGTTGGGGGGCAAACGCCATCCCGTCAATCAATCAGACGGTACAGCGTCCCACAATAAGGGCAGCGGGCGGTTTTATCCGGGCTGCTGTCGATCGCCAGGAAAACACGGGGATGGGCGCACCATAGCGCCGTTTCATCGGTGGGGCAGTGCAGGGGCAAGTCCTGCTGTTTCACGACGGTTTCGCGGCTTTCGCCCAGACGTTTGTAATCAGCAATGCTCGGAGCCGGTGCAGACATGATGCCTCCCTTGTTGCGGCGTGTTAGATGTAAGTCAGCCAGTGACGGTATTTTTCAACACGGCCATGCACAATGTCAAAATACAGGGATTGCAGCTTCCCGGTAATCGGGCCGCGCCTGCCTTCGCCTATCGGGCGACGGTCAAGCTCACGGATCGGCGTGACTTCCGCCGCTGTGCCGGTGAAGAAAGCTTCGTCAGCGATGTATACCTCATCGCGGGTGATGCGCTTTTCACGGATTTCCAGACCCAAATCCGTCGCCATCTGCAACAGCGTCTTGCGGGTAATGCCATCCAGTGCGGAGGTCAGGTCTGGCGTGTAGATGACGCCATCCTTCACCAGGAAGAAATTCTCACCGCTGCCTTCCGCCACATAGCCTTCGGCGTCCAGCAGCAGGGCTTCGTCATAACCGTCATCCAGCGCTTCACGCAACGCCAGCATGGAATTCATGTAGTTGCCGTTCGCCTTGGCCTTGCACATGGTGATGTTGACGTGATGGCGGGTAAAGGAAGACGTCTTGATGCGGATGCCCCTTTCCATGTTTTCCGCGCCGAGGTAAGCGCCCCATGTCCAAGCCGCCACCATTGCATGCACCTTCAGGTTATCAGCACGCAAGCCCATGCCTTCGGAGCCGTAAAAGCACATTGGGCGGATGTAGGCGGAATCCAGTTGATTTTCCCGCACCGCAGCGCGTTGCGCTTCGTTCAATTGCTCCTTGCTGAACGGCATTGGCATACGCATGATTTTGGCGGAATTGAACAGGCGGTCGGTATGCTCCTGCAAACGGAAGATAGCAGTGCCCTGGTCGGTCTTGTATGCGCGCACGCCTTCAAACACCCCCATACCATAATGCAGGGTATGGGTCAGCACATGGGTCTTGGCCTCACGCCATGGCACCATTTCACCGTCCAGCCAGATTAGGCCATCGCGGTCAGACATCGACATTGCTTATCTCCACAGGTCAAAATGAAACGATAGAGCATACACTCAGCATTGCATTGTTGCCAGTATACGCAACATGCGCCCCACAAAAAGAAGCCCTGTGAAACTCAACAGGGCTGGAGAAAAGCACACAATGAGACTTAACGGGAAAAACGTCAGTTACCTTGGCTCAAGCCCGCGAAAAACCGTAAATTCCTGCACCGGCTTTGCCCAACCATAGCCACGCGTAGCCGCTGTGCTGACCTTGGCTGTACGCTGGAAGCCGGTCGCCAGCCCACTGGTGGCGCCTTGCAAACGGTTGTATTCACCCATAATCCGGGAAACATAAGTCTGGGTTTCACGGTAAGGAGGGATGCCATTGTATTTCCGCACAGCCCCAGGGCCTGCATTGTAAGCCGCCAGCGCCAACTGTTTGTCGCCGTTGAATTCCTGCAACATTTGGCTCAGGTACTTGACGCCACCCATGATGTTTTCGTGCGGATCCCAGGCGTTATCGACCCCCATCATGTCAGCCGTGCCTGGCATCAGCTGCATCAGGCCTACAGCTCCGGCCTTTGAGACAGCACTGGGATTGAAACAGGACTCTTGCTTCATGACTGCGCGCACCAGATTTTCATCCACGCCGTAACGCCGCGCATGGGCACGAATGGAATCCAGATGTGGCTCCAGTTTGCGCTCCAGCTGCTCCTGGCTCAGGCCGCCACAATGCCCTCTGGAAATACCGCCCGTAACAGGCAATAGAGTGCTGCTGGGTATGGGAGCGGGAGCCTGGCTAACGATTTTGGGCGGCTGCTTTTTCTGCGGCGCGCCATATTTGGCGACCAATTTATATTTATTACCTTTTTTTGGCGTATTGGTTAACCAGCGCGTGCCGTCTTTATCAACATAGGTATAGATTGCGGCTTGTGTCGCTTGACTATAAGCGACCCCACCGCACACACACATCAAAGCCAGAAGACTTTTTCCATAATCTGGTTTGTTTGGGGTTTTCATTGTGTTACCACTTTTTGTTCTTATAGCTTTTGATTTAATGGGCTTGTCCGACTATTGGCAGACACAACCAATATCCAATCTATTTATTTAAATCATTAAATCTATTGTCACTATATCCCGGCATTTTGATGCCTGTCCAGCAGGCGAATGATGAGTGGCCGATTGATTTTTCCTCGACCGACCCTCCACCCAACCGCAAGCATTTCTCCATAACCATTTTGCGGAATCCACAAGGGCAACAAGGCTGACCGCACAACAGACACTGACACACCGATGTGTAGCCTTTTCAGTCAGCAGCCTATCTGGATTTAATGAAGCACTCGCGGATCAACCAAACGGAATGGGGAAACTTCTGCATCAAAGCGCTCCCCGTCGTCTGCAAGCATTTGATAAGAGCCATGCATGACCCCTAGCGGCGTATCCAGAATGGTGCCGCTTGTGTAGCGGAAGCCTTCCCCAGGCTGAAGATACGGCTGTTCGCCAACAACGCCTTCCCCACGCACTTCCTGAGTACGCCCTTCCGCATCCGAAATAATCCAATGCCGCGTCAGCAATTTGGCGGGAATACTGCCCTGATTCACAATAGTCACGGTATATGCAAACACATAACGCGCCTGGTCCGGGTCGGATTCCTTTTCAATGAACTGGGTTTCCACCGACACCTGGATATTGTAACGTTCGCCATCCATATCCTGTTTCTCCATACACACACTCTGCGCCAGAACATATAGCACTTTCAGCATTCGCGGCAATAAAATCCGACCAATGCAAACTTTTTACAACAATACCAAATTATCGCGGTGAATCAGCTCTGGCGCATCCACATAGCCTAAAACCTGTTCAATTGATTTGCTGGGCTGCCGCTTGATGCGAATGGCTTCTTCACTGGAGTAATTCACCAATCCTTTGGCTACCAGACGGCCATCTTCAGCCACACAACTGACCACTTCACCCCGGTCAAAGACGCCTTCCACCCGTGTGACGCCGACCGGCAACAAGCTTTTGCCCGTTTTCAGGATCGCGTCCGCAGCCCCGGAATCCAGCCACAGGGTTCCCTTGGCGGCCAACTGTCCCGCAATCCACTGCTTGCGGGCAGCCAGTGGCGCTGCATCCGGCAACAGCAAGGTCCCCAACAGCTCGCCCTTCCGCAGCCGCTCCAGCACCCCAGGCTCACGTCCGGATGCGATGAGCGTGGCGCAACCAGAACGGGAGGCGCGTTGCGCCGCCAGCACTTTGGTGCGCATCCCGCCGCTACCGATCAAGGTTCCCGCCCCACCGGCGAACGCCACATAATCGGGATTGTTGGCGCGGCCTTCGTGGATCATCTGCGCATCGGCAAACTTGCGTGGATCCTTGTCATACAAACCTTGCTGGTCTGTCAGGATGACCAGCACATCGGCCTCCACCAGATTCGCCACCAATGCCCCCAGCGTGTCATTGTCACCCAGCCGGATTTCATCAAAGGCCACCGTGTCATTTTCATTGATCACCGGAATAACCCTAAGTTCAATCAAGGCGGTAAGTGTGCTGCGGGCATTGAGATAACGGCGGCGATTGGCCAAATCATCATGGGTCAAGAGCACTTGCGCGGAATGGAAACCATGTTGCAGAAATACGGACTCATAGGCATGAATCAAGCCCATCTGCCCAATGGCGGCGGCGGCCTGCTTTTCAAACAGCGCCTTGGGCTTGGTTTTCCAACCCATGCGGCTCATGCCTTCGGCGACCGCCCCGGAGGAAACCAGCACTATTTCGACGCCCTGCTTGTGCAAACGCGCCATCTGCCCAGCCCAGTCGGCCAGCGCTTCACGATCCAACCCCTGCCCATCGCGGGTCAGCAGGGCGCTGCCAATCTTGACCACCCAGCGCTGGGTTTTGGGCATGAATTCACTGCGGTGATGGTTGTTCTGCATGTTCATCCAGATACTGCATAATATGAAAACACAAGTCTTGCACACCTTCCCCGGTGGCTGCGGAGATACGGAAGGTCAGCCCCGTCCAACCGAGGGCATCAACCACTTGCTGGCAATGCGCGCCGCGCTCTTCCGGTGGCAACACATCAATCTTGTTCAACACCAGCCAACGCGGGTAGGCGGCAAGCTCGTCACTGTACTTTTCCAGTTCCTGCTCAATGGTGCGCACCGCGCGCACTGGCTCATTCTCCTCCGCCAGCGGGGCCACGTCCACGACATGCAGCAACAAACTGGTGCGGGCAAGATGGCGCAGAAACTGAATGCCAAGACCAGCACCTTCCGCAGCGCCTTCGATCAGGCCGGGAATATCCGCCATGACGAAACTTTGCAATTCGCCAACCCGCACCACCCCCAGATTCGGGTACAAGGTGGTGAAGGGATAATCGGCAATTTTAGGGCGGGCGGCAGAAACAGCGCTAATCAAGGTGGACTTCCCGGCATTGGGCAAACCCAACAAACCGACATCCGCCAGCAACTTCAACTCCAGGCGCAGGATGCGCAATTCACCGGGCGTGCCGGGCTTGGACTGGCGCGGCGCACGGTTGACCGAACTTTTATAACGCAAGTTGCCGAGGCCATGCCAGCCGCCTTTGGCCACCAGCAAACGCTGGCCCGGCCCTGTCAAATCGCCGATCAGCTCGCCGGTTTCATCATCGTAAGCGACTGTGCCGACCGGCACGCTGATTTCCTTGTCATCGCCGCGCTTGCCGGTCATGTTGTTGCCCATGCCGTTTTCGCCACGCTGCGCCTCGTAGTAACGTTCATGCCGGAAATCAACCAACGTATTCAGATTACGCTCGGCCACCAGATAAACATCGCCGCCATCACCGCCATCGCCACCATTGGGGCCACCGTATTCGATGTATTTTTCGCGGCGGAAACTGACGCATCCGTTACCGCCGTCGCCCGCCTTGACGCGGATTATTGCTTCATCAACAAACTGCATACCTTCCTACCTTCCCGCGCCTATATACGCAAAAAGCCCCGACCAGCGGGGCTTTAAACAATTCGCTTCACGGGTGCCTATCAGTTAGCGCAGCCTTCAACTGGCTGGATGCTGATAAACCTGCGATTTTTTTCACCTTTCTGCTGGAAAACCACGACGCCGTCCGCTTTCGCGAACAGGGTATGGTCTTTGCCGATACCGACATTCTCGCCGGGATGGAATTGGGTGCCACGCTGACGCACCAGAATATTGCCAGCCAAAACGAACTGACCACCAAAACGTTTGACGCCAAGCCGCTTGGATTCTGAATCGCGGCCGTTGCGGGTACTACCGCCTGCCTTTTTGTGTGCCATTGCTGTTTCCCCTTACGCTGAAATGCCAGTGATTTCGATCTGTGTCAGGTACTGGCGGTGACCAGTACATTTCTGATGGTGCTTACGGCGGCGGAATTTCATGATCCGCACTTTTTCGCCGCGAGTCTGGGCCTTAACAGTTGCAGTCACCTTACCGCCTGCAACGTAAGGTGCGCCGATTTGCACGTCGTCACCTTCCCCGACCATCAGGACATTCTCGAAATCAATGCTTGCGCCTTCTTCCGCATCCAGTTTTTCAACCAGAAGCGTGTCGCCTTGAGCGACGCGGTATTGTTTGCCGCCTGTTACGATAACCGCATACATGATGACGAATCTCCAGAAAAATGTCCTGTTAAAGAGCCGCAGAATTCTACCTTCACCACTACCCAAAAGCAAACGGGAAATAAAATATTATCAGTGTTTGAGGGTATCGCTTGACATGGCGTAGGGGTGTTCCTAGCATTCGGGACTTTCAGCACCCTGCATTATCATGGATTTCAATTCAATACGCCAATTAGCCGACGCCGACATGCAGGCCGTCAATGCGCTGATCCAGCGCCGCCTGCACTCTGAAGTTGTGCTTATCAACCAACTCAGCCACTACATCATCAGCAGTGGCGGCAAGCGCCTGCGCCCCCTGCTCGCACTGCTGGTTGCCCGCGCTTGCGGCTATCAGGGCGAAAGACACGTCGATGTCGCCGCCATTGTGGAATTTATCCATACCGCGACCTTGTTACATGATGATGTGGTGGATGAATCCAATATGCGGCGCGGCAAGGAAACCGCCAACAACGTCTGGGGCAACCAAGCTGCTGTATTAGTCGGCGATTTCCTGTATTCGCGTTCATTTGAAATGATGGTGGATGTGGGCAGCATGCGTGTCATGGAAATCCTGTCCACCACCACCAACACCATCGCGGAAGGCGAAGTCCTTCAATTGCTCAACTGCCATGACCCTGACACCAGCGAAGAGCGCTACATGGAAGTGATCCACTCCAAAACCGCCAAGCTGTTTGAGGCCGCCTGCCAGCTAGGGGCGGTATTGGCCGGACTGGGCCAGGAAAAAGAACAAGCCATGGCGCGTTTCGGCATGCACCTTGGCACCGCTTTCCAATTGGTGGACGATGTGTTGGACTATACCGCTGACGCCGAAGAAATGGGCAAAAATGTTGGGGATGACCTCGCCGAAGGCAAACCAACCCTTCCGCTCATCATCGCCATGCAGCGCAGCCCAGCAGAAATTGCCGCATTGTTGCGCAAATCCATTGAAGAAGGTGGACTGGAGCACATCGACGTCATCATGCAGGCCATTGCCGACACCCAAGCGATTGATTACACTTTGGAGCTAGCGAAGGGTGAAACCGAGCAGGCGATCGCCAGCCTACAATGCCTGCCCAACAGCGAACACCGGCAAGCGCTTGAAGCATTGGCGTGGTTCGCCACCAACCGCAGTCACTAGAAGCATTCACGCTCGGAGAGTAGCTCAACCTGGTAGAGCACTACGTTCGGGACGTAGGGGTCGCAGGTTCGAATCCTGTCTCTCCGACCACTTTAAAATCCCGCTGATTCATCCATCTTTCACTGCTCAGGCCGCAGCCGCAGAAGCGACCGCAGCGTCGCCCTGACCGCAGGCATCCTCCACTACCGGCGCTGAAGCGCAACGCTCCAGCACATCAAGCAAATCCTGCACATTGAAAGGCTTGCTAAGGAAATCATCCATCCCCGCCTGCAAACATTTCTCGCGGTCGCTGCTCATGGCGTTGGCAGTCAACGCGATAATTGGGGTACGCCCGCCAGCCAACTGCTCCTGCTGGCGAATTTGCTGCGTGGCTTCCAATCCATCCATGACCGGCATTTGCACATCCATCAGGATAACGTCCGGCTTTTTACTGATCCAACTATCCAGCGCGACGCGGCCATTTTCCGCCACCGTCACTTGGTGACCAACCTTGTTGAGCAGACGCACCGCCAGCATCCTGTTGACGGCGTTGTCCTCCGCCAACAGGATGTCAAGTGGCCGCGCCGCCTGCGCCAATACATGGCGCCTTCCCTCCGGTGGCGGGGTTTGCGCCTGGACAGTTTTCTGGAACGGCGCGCTGAAATGAAAAATGCTGCCATTGCCAGGGTCACTTTCCACCAGCAATTTCCCACCCATCATGCCAATCAGTTGGGATGAAATCGCCAGGCCCAGCCCGGTGCCGCCATAGCGGCGGCTGATGGAATTGTCCGCCTGCTGGAAAGGCTGGAAGATCGCGGCCTGCTTCTCCAATGGAATGCCAATGCCGGTATCCCGCACGGCGAACAGCAGGCAAACCTGCCCTTCCGGCGCACCGCTTTGCTGGGTAATGGAAACATTCACCTCCCCGCTTTCCGTAAACTTGATCGCATTCCCAACCAAGTTGATCATGATCTGCCGCAGACGGCCTGCATCACCATCCAGCGTATCCGGCACATTCGGCGCAACCTCCCAATGGAAGGCCAGCGACTTTTCCTGCGCCCGCACCGCCAATGGCACAAACGTGTCCCGCACCAAATCCCGCAGCCGCAAAGGCGCCACGGCAAGCGTCAACGTCCCCGCCTCAATGCGTGAGAAATCAAGGATTTCATTGATAATGTCCAACAGCGCATTGGAGGAGGAGCGGATCATGGTGAGGTACTCCCGCTGCGAAGACGAAACCTCGCTGTACAGCATCAGATCCGTCAAGCCGATCACCCCATTCATGGGGGTGCGGATTTCATGGCTGATCATCGCCAGAAAATCGCTTTTGGCCTTGCTGGCCTGTTCAGCAATTTCCTTCGCCTGCAAAGCGTCCCGGTGCGCCTGTTCAGCCGCCTCCTTGGCCTGCAACGCCTCCTTGCGGGCAATTTCCACATAGGCATGCTGCTGGCAGGCCAGGCAAGCCGTTTCCAACCGCTGCAACACGGGAACCAACGCCAGCAAATGTGAATATGGCAAAGGTGGGTTGCGTTGCAGCGCCAGCAAGCCACTGGAACCTATCGGCAAGAAATGGAAGCAGGATTCCTGCACTTGGATGACATCCTCCAACTGCTTGACCCGCCAACCATCGGCGGCAATCGCCTGCAAACGGCCCGCCACTTCCGGCCAACGTTCAGCCAGCGGCGCATTCAACGCCGGATAGCTGTAACACGGCTCCAGTTCCCCGCACACTGCCACATCCCCGGTGTGCAGCCAGATATAGCCGCTGCGGCAGTTCAACAATTTAAGGGCGGGCGGCAGAAACTTGCGCAACATGCCCCGCAAATCCAGGTCTTTCCCAACCAACAACGCCAACGCATACTGGATTGAAACCAACTCAAAGGTGGAATTCATTTCGCCATTCATGCAGCCACCCCTTCTTGCTCGGCCAAAACACCCAACACAATCGTTTTATTGAAGAATTCCAGACAAGCATTGCCTGCGTCGGCAATTTCACCCAGGGACAACACCCCCACCAGCGGGACGCCCTCCGGCAAGCGTGAGTGGATGTTGTGGATTTCCTCAGAAAAACGGCCTTGCAAGAAAAGCGTCCGGCTGATGCAGTCAAACAACAACGCCAGACTTGCAGAATGCGCCCTGGCCGTATCAAGTGCGCATTGCCGGGAAGCCTCCAACAGGTTTTCGTCCTCGCCCTTGAGGATGTAAATCATATGGTTGGCTGGCACTTCCCCCACACACACCAAACACTCGCCCACATGGAGCAACGGGTCCCGCACGACGACATCGCCTTTCAGCCTATCCAGGCCAAACGGGTAAGCTTTGGCAAGGTCAAAAAAAGCGGTCGTATTGAAACGCTTGCCACTGTCAGCCTCCACCACCTCACGGTAGACCTCGAACGCAGGCCGGTAATCCAGCGTGACAATGGTGTTGTCATGCGCCCCCGTGACGAAAAACGGCCCGGCGAATTTGTGCCAGCCATGCCTGATGCCAACACTGACAGGCAAATCGAGCACCGTAATTTGGGCGCAATCTTTCAATAGGCCCTGATTGCTGAACAGGCAGGGCTTTTGCTCGAAACTCAAGGAACCAGCCCCACCGCCGACATATTGGCAACCATCCCCCATCACCTCATAAAGGCTTTCCAGCAGTGCGGAAATGCGCTTGCTCAAGCCATCAACCAAGGTGACCAAAGCAGAACCTTGCGGAATGTCAGCAGCCAAATCCTGGGTTTGCAGCAGGTAATCCTCATCGGGATCGGACAGCCGCTCAACATAATGGACACTGGCCGCAACAGGCAGCCCACACACGACGCTGCCTTGTTCCAACTTCCGCTCGCCCACCACGATTTGCGGAAAGATGCCGCCAAACACCGGAACCGGCGTATTGCGCAGACGCTCATCCAATTGCAAGGGGGAAAAGGCATTGGCGTCACAGGCCAACAACAGCAGGCTTTGCGCCCCGGCATTGATGGCTGCACCGATGTGCTGGAACAAACCATCACAGCTACCCGTGTCATCGACATATATCTGGGGGGACGTGAGTGTTGTAATCATTTTCCAACCGTCTTTAAATTTTTGTTATTACTAGAAAGGTTGGATTACAGTCTACGCAACAATGCTGTCTTATAAAAGTGGCAAATGACACGCGGCGCAGAAATTGTAGAACATTTCCACGCCGCCAACGTATGCTTGTGCGTCAGCGCAAATCCGCCGCCAACGTATGCTTGTGCGTCAGCGCAAATCCGCCGCCAACGTATGCTTGTGCGTCAGCGCAAATCCGCCGCCAACGAATCACGGACAGCCGCCGACACCTCCACCTCATAAGCATAGTGAGGGTGCGCAACCCCCATATGCAGCGGCGAACGGTCACGCGCCGCCACCGCCATATCCGGGGTCAGCTCAAAGCGCAGGAAATGCACGGAAGAGGTTTTTTCATCCGTTTCCCGCGCCAAATCCTCATTGGCGATCGGGAAAACCTTATCGAAACCTTCCACCTGCACCCAAACCTTTTTCTCAATGCCGATCAGCTTCGACAGCTGCTGCTTGCGCTCATCCACATCCGGAAACTCCACCATGAACGTGGCTTTCCAGTTGGAGCCATCCGGAATCAACGGATTGTAGGCTTCCAACTCCTCTTCAATCCCCGCCGCCTCGAAAATCTTTTCGATGCGCAGCATTTCCTGAATCTGGTACTGCATGGTCAGGCGGTCTTCGAAATACAGGGTCGCATTCGGGCCAATATGCACCTTGCGGCTGGCCTTATGCGCAATCACCTTCTCGCGGAACGCCTTACGCTCCACCGCATACTGCTCCAGACCCATCAAGTCTGCGCGTGTCAGTTTGTCCATTTCCTCATACTCCCGGGTTGTCACAACCCATAAGCAATCCGCAACATGGTCAATGGATGGGTAGGCTCCTGCGCGCCGTCACCCAGGCCATTTTCAATCTGATGCCCCGCCATCGGGCAGTCACTGCCATAGTAATCCGGCTTGGCCTGATTGACCTTGGTGACAATAGGGCGGCAGATTTTCATTGAAATAGTGTGGAACTCGCTTTTCACCGCATACGTGCCGTCATGCCCGGAACAGCGCTCCAACAACTCCACCTTGGTGCCAGGAACCAGCTCCAGCAGTTCGCGGGTTTTATAACCGATATTCTGCACGCGGATGTGGCAAGCCGTATGATAATTAACCTTGCCCAACGGTTTAGTGAAATTGGTGTTGAGCTTGCCTTCCTTGTGGCGCAGCATCAGGTACTCAAACGGATCAAAGATACGCCCTTTCACCGTCTGCACATCGGCATCATCCGGGAACATCAACGGCAATTCCTGCTTGAACATCAACACACAGGACGGCACTGGCCCGACAATATCCCAACCATCATTGACAAGCTTCATCATTGCCGGAATGTTGACTTCCTTGGCGTTCGCCACCGCCTCCAAATCACCCAGCTCCAACTTGGGCATGCCGCAACACTGCTCCTTGTCCAGCAACGTGACCGGAATGCCGTTGTGCTCAAACACCTTGCGCAGGTCTTCGACGATATGCGGCTCGTTATAGTTGCCATAGCAGGTGGCGAAAAGAGCAACCTTGCCGGTCGTGCGCCCTACCGGAACCGCTTTGGCGGCATCCAGCGTCTTATGGCGGGCAACGCGGTCACGCCCCTTATCGCTATGATAGCTTGGAATCTTGGCGTCCGGATGCACGCCCAGCACTTTGTCCAATTGCGCCCGGAAGGCCGGATGCTGGTTGACTTTATTGACCACATCCGCAACCACCGGAATCCCGGCCAGCTTGCCGACCATATCGGTGGAACTCAGCACCTTGTCGCGGAATTTGACATCGCCCTTTTTGAACTTCACCGCCTTGGCGCGCAGCATCAGATGCGGGAAATCGATGTTCCAATCATGCGGCGGAATATACGGGCACTTTGTCATGTAACACAAATCGCAGAGATAACAGTGATCCACGATCTGCCAATAATCTTCTTTCTTGACCCCATCCACCTCCATGCTCTCGGAATTGTCAACGAGGTCAAACAGTGTGGGGAAGGAGTTACACAGGCTGACGCAACGGCGGCAACCATGGCACAGGTCGAAGACGCGCTCCATTTCCTTGAGGACGGCTTCTTCGTTGTAGAATTCGGGATTTTTCCAGTCGAGCGGATGACGGGTGGGGGCTTCGAGGCTGCCTTCGCGTTTCGGGGTTGCCATTTGTTATTCTCCGTAACAACAGGACAAAGGGGTGAATATCATCCACCCCTTTTTGGGAAGCATCAAGCGTCCAGACTGTCCAGCGCTTTCTGGAAACGGTTGGCGTGGGAACGTTCAGCCTTGGCCAAGGTTTCAAACCAGTCGGCGATTTCATCGAAGCCTTCATCACGCGCTTCTTTCGCCATGCCTGGATACATGTCGGTGTATTCATGGGTTTCGCCTGCGATGGCCGCACGCAGGTTATCGGAAGTGGCACCGATCGGCAGGCCAGTGGCAGGGTCACCCGCAGCTTCCAAATACTCCAAATGACCGTGGGCGTGGCCGGTTTCACCTTCGGCAGTGGAACGGAAAACAGTCGACACGTCGTTGTAGCCTTCTACATCAGCCTTGGCTGCGAAATACAGGTAACGGCGGTTTGCCTGGGATTCACCTGCAAATGCGGCTTTCAGGTTGCCCTCGGTTTTACTTCCCTTCAGTTCCATGGATGGACTCCTCGGTTGTGTGGTTGATTAAACTGATCAGTGCGTTGTACTCTAAGCAAAAGTACGACGCCCTGCCAATCGTATATTTTGAACGTTTCATTCGATTTTAACAAATACGCTGTTTTGTTTCTAAGGAGAGGTATTAATGAAAGCTGCCGCAGCCCTATACACGGTCGCCTCGGTTGCAGTGTTGGTTTTGATGATTATGCGCCCACCGGTGGAAGTATCCACATCGGCAGAAGCGGCTCCCGCACAATCAACCCCCACCGCAACACCAACTAACCAGACTCCCCAAGCAAGCAGTGCAACACCTGCCGCTCCAACCGCCGATAATGCCACCCCGCCTGAAAGCGCGGCAGCAGCACCGGTTGCAGCCCCATCCGCCAATATCCCTGCGCCTGAAACCACTGCCACGACGCCAGCGCCAGCAACAGCCCCTGCGCCTGAAACCACAGCCACAGCCACAACGCCAGCGCCAACCCCTGCACCTGAAACCGCTGCCACAACGCCAGCACCGACAACTCCAGCAGCTCCACCCACCAATGCCCCCGAGCCTGAAACCTTAGCCGCACCGCCCCCTCCAGGGCAAGCACCTGCTGCGCCAACGCCGGAACCCGCCCCAACGGAGCCAACAGCCCCCGCGCCAGCAGCCCCAGAGCCAGCATCAGCCCCGATAGCGCCAACAGCGCCTGCGCCAATTCCAGCACCACCACCGTTCCCATCAGTCAATTCTGACCAAACAACGCCCACACCCACCGGACAACCACCCACACCGGAAGAAAAAAAATGAACTCAGGATCATATTTCCTTCTGGGTTAAGAACATCCAATGCCATGCCTAGTCACAGATGCAGACAGGCTGTGGCGTTGAAACTTGCGCCGCCATCCGGAACGTCAGATTATCACACTGAATGATGGCGGCCATGATTACTGAATAGCCCCGCGGCTGCGTCTTCATCACGCATTGCCGGAGTATCCATATGGATTGGACAGATGCTTCCGCCCGTAAAAGAAGGGATAAGTTTGGTTGCAAAGGATGGGCAACTATACCCATGCGGGCACATTGGACTGAGTTGGCGCTCCGAAGCGAAAAGGCAGCATATCGGCGACCCAACAACTTCAACTCAAAGGCCGAAAAACAACCGCTATTGTGTGCAGTAACAAGCCCTAAACAGACAAACATAAAAAAGGCCGAAGATACGGCCTTTTTTTTAGGAACTCATCAAGAATACGCAGGCTTGCATGCACCTGGAATGCGCCCAAAGCCCACTAGCCTAGCGGCCCAATAGCCTTCCAGTTTTTCTGTGGTGATAGCCTTGCCCGCACGCGGTGCATGGACAAACTTACCATCGCCCAAGTAAATCCCCACATGCCCTACACGCCGTCCCCTAGTGCTGAAAAACACCAGGTCGCCTTTGGCGGCTTGTGTCTTCGAAACCCGGACAGAAGCGTCATACTGTTCGGCAGCAGTGCGTGGAATGGAAACACCAGCACCTTCACCGAAAGCAAATTGGGTAAGGCCACTACAATCAAAACCAGTTTTAGGGCTCTCACCACCGAAGCGGTACATTTTGCCTTGCTGTTTCTGGGCGACCCATGCAGCGCGGTCAAGAAGGGTCACTTCCTTGCTGCTGTCAACCGGTATACGGCTTACCACAGGCTCCATATTTTTGGCATGCGCCAGCTGGACTTTATACTTGCCACTCTCTTCGGCATCCGAAGTTTTGACAGTTTCAGAGTTACACCCCGCCAGTAACAGCACCGCTGATCCCATCAAACACAGAACCAACGATTTCGCACTAACACTACTCATATCTAGTTTATAACCTTTTATTCATGTTCCAGTCAGAACGTTTCCCTTAACAGGACCCTAGTATATTCACTAAGCATACTAGGGAAGTAACGGGGAGAAGTTAACCGCATTTCTATTAAGGAAACAATATAAAAGAGTGACATTTAATCAATTCTTTCATTGAATGTTTCAATTGTTCTAACCACACCACTTTGTTGTTTAAGCAATACACTTTGAATTGTTATCTAATTTTTATTCCCAAAATAATCCAATCAAAAACTTTTAAAATATACCCGGCAACGGGATGATTTGATGCACGCTGCCTTACAGGCTGCCAATATTGCGCCCGTAGAAAATTTCCTTCAGCTCCTTACGCAACTGCATTTCGATTTGCTTGATATCACGCTCAAAATAGTCATTTTTCCCCAGGCCAAACAGATAGTTATCTAGATCAAAGTCTTTCAGCATCATTTTGGTGTGAAAAATATTTTCCTGATAGACATTGACATCAATCATGGAGTAGATGCGCTTTGTTTCAGGCGACAAGAAGTTCTGGATGGAATTGATCTTATGGTCGATAAAATGTTTCTTACCCTTCACATCACGGGTAAAACCACGCACCCGATAGTCCATGATGACAATATCGGACTCGAAACTATGTATTAAATAATTCAATGCTTTCAGCGGAGAAATGCGCCCGCAGGTAGAAACGTCGATATCCGCCCGGAATGTGCTGATGCCATTGTCAGGATGACTTTCCGGATAAGTGTGCACTGTCAAATGGCTCTTATCCAGATGCGCCACCACATCCTCCGGATAAGGGCCAGGCCGGGCTGTGTTGGAAAGCTTTTCTTCGGGAATGATCTGCTCCTCAGACACCAGAATCGTGACACTGGCCCCTTGAGGGTCATAATCTTGGCGCGCCACATTCAGGATATTGGCACCAATGATATCAGCCACATCCGTGAGAATCCTGGTCAATCGGTCAGCATTATATTCTTCATCAATGTAAGCAAGATACTCTTCCCGGTGTGCCGGGCTCCTTGCATAACAGATGTCATAAATATTGAAACTCAGGGTCTTGGTCAGGTTGTTGAACCCGTGCAGGCGAATCTGCTTCTGATGACGCTCAACCAATTCTCATCATCCTCTTCATTCAATGGGCATAAAAAAATAGCTGGTTGGCACCCAACCAGCATGGGAGTGAACTATGCAAAACTCTGCCCATGCGTGCAAGTGAAATTAATGCTTCAAGCGGCCTCCACGATTTCAAAGTCATGTGTCACTTCCGCCGTTTTCGCCAGCATGATGGAAGCCGAACAATACTTTTCCGCTGACAGCTTGATGGCGCGCCCCACTTTGTCCACCGCCAAATTACGCCCGCTGATAATGAAATGCAGGTGAATGCGCGTGAACACCTTGGGCTCCTTATCCGCCCGCTCCGCTTCAATCTGCACTTCACAGTCAATCACCTGCTGCTTGGATTTTTGCAGGATCAGCACAACGTCAAATGAAGAGCACCCGCCCAAACCCAGCAGGAGCATTTCCATCGGGCGCACCCCCAAATTGCGCCCGCCCAATTCCGGCGGCCCATCCATCACGACTGAATGGCCACTGCCGGATTCGCCGACGAAACTCATGTTATCCAACCACTTGACCCTGGCTTTCACGTTGCGCTCCTATCCTGGAAAAAGGCTGATGTTAACATACAATAGTTTTGACTTAACGCCCGCCAACCATCAAACTCCGAGCTAGGCTGAACTGGTAATTTCAATGAAGGAGAGTAATAAATGTTTGGCGAGTCTCACGATCTGGCGATTGAGTTTCCGGAATACAAGGAGCTAATCCATGCCCTGAAACAGGACAACCGGCACTTTGCCCGCTTATATGACGAATATAATGAGGTAGATGCACAGCTACACCGGATTGAGCAGGAAATTGAAGTTCACGCAGATGACTTCGTGGAGGAACTGAAATTACGCCGCCTGCACTTGAAAGATGAATTGTATGGCATGTTACGGGAAGCTGGCTAAAATTTTGCCTTATTGAACAGGTAGCGCCAGCTTGCGGCCAATGGCATCAAACAGCAAGCTGGCGATGTTGGCGGAATAAATTTTGTCCAATTCCCGAATACAAGTAGGGCTGGTCACATTGATTTCCGTTATATAATCACCAATCACATCCAACCCCACAAACATCAGCCCCATAGCACGCAGCACAGGAGCAATTGCTGCACAGATTTCAAATTCTCGCGCTGTCAGATCGACGCCAACCCCAGTCCCGCCTGCCGCAAGGTTCGCCCGCCCCTCACCTTCCGCCGGAATCCTTGCCAGCGCATGCGGAAATGGCTCCCCATCTATCAACAAAATCCGCTTATCCCCTTGCTTGTACTCCGGCAAAAAACGTTGCGCCATCACCGTGCGCTGACCATAAGCAGTAATGGTTTCCAGGATCACATTACTATTGGGGTCACCCTGCCTAATCTGAAAAATCATCGAACCGCCCATACCATCCAGCGGCTTCACCACAATATGCTGTTGCGCCGCCAGAAACTCGCGGATACGCCCCATGTCACGGGTAACCCGCGTCGGCGGACAATATTGGGGAAACCAGGTGGCGAACAATTTTTCATTGGCGGCGCGGATACTCTCAGGGCGGTTGACGACCAGCGTCCCCCGCCGTTGCGCCAACTCCAGCAGATAGGTGCTGTAAATGTACTCCATGTCAAAAGGTGGATCCTTGCGCATCAGCACCACCGGCAATTCATGCAACGGCCTGACCATTGTTGCGCCAAATTCAAACCAACCCGCTGGATCATCTGTTACCGTGACGGGATTCATGCTGGCATAGACCACGCCATCATCAACGAACAGGTCACCCTGCCGGATATGAAACAACGGCAATCCGCGCCGCCGCGCTTCCAACATCATCGCGAAGGTGCTGTCTTTTTTGATGTTGATGCTACTGATGGGATCCATGATGACGCCGACGGCGTAAGAGAGTGCTTGCTGCATGGGTAACAACCCTGTCTTGACTTAAAATTCCGCCTTCATGTCGCGGGAAATCAACTCTTGGACAGCTTGCCGGGGCGGGAGCTGTTCATAAAGAATGCGGTAAACCACTTCACAAATAGGCATTTCCACCCCCACCAGCGCAGCCAGTTTACCGATGGAGCGCGCCGATTTGGCACCTTCCACCGCCTGACCAATTTCTGCAATGGCGGTTTCCATGTCCTTGCCCTGCCCCAACGCCAGGCCAAGGCGACGGTTGCGCGACTGATTATCGGTGCACGTCAGCACCAGATCTCCAACCCCCGCCAGCCCCATCAACGTTTCCGGCTGGGCACCCATTCCAACCCCAAGGCGCATAATCTCCGCCAAACCGCGCGTGACTATCGCCACCCTGGCGTTAGCGCCAAATCCCAACCCATCAGAAATGCCTGCCGCAATCGCCAACACGTTTTTGACCGCACCGCCCAATTCCACCCCAACAATATCTTGGCTGAAATAAACCCGGTAATTGGAACCTTGGAATGCTGCGGCCACAACCTGCGCCAACTCATGATGAGTGGCCGCCACAGTCATTGCGGTCGGCATGCCCCGCGCCACCTCCGCCGCAAAGGTCGGCCCAGAAACGACACCGTAAGCGGAACACTGGGGCAGCTCCTCCTCCAACACCTGATGCAACAGTTTGCCCGTGTCCAATTCCAGCCCTTTAGTCGCCCAAATCACGGCATCCTGGTCTGTCAGCAATGTTGAGAGCTGATGCAATAAACTGCGGAAACCATGACTAGGCACCACAATTAAATGGTAATTGGAAAACGCGGCAACTGCTTGCAAGTCATTGGAACAAACCAAATTATCAGGGAATGGAATCCCCGGCAGGTAGTGACTGTTCTCGCGCTGGCGGTTAATCGCGCCAATATGCTGAGAGTTGATGTCCCACAATGATACATCCAGTCCATTACGCGCCAATTGCAAAGCCAGTGCAGTCCCCCACGAACCAGCCCCATAAACCGCGACAGACTGGATGCCCGCCACCATCATGCCACGCTGGCTTTCGCCTGCTCTTCCTGCAGACGGCGGGCGTACAATGCGTCAAAATTAATCGGCGACAGATGCAATTCAGGGAAGCTGCCCTTAGACACCAAGCTGGCAATAACTTCCCGCGCATATGGGAACAAGATGTTAGGACAATAAGCAGCCAGCAGATGGTTGATCTGTTCTTGCGCATAACCTTGGATAAAAAACACCCCTGCTTGCTTGACCTCCACCAAAAAAGCTACCTTATCCGCACTTTTAACCGTAATAGTGATGAATAATTCAACTTCATAATTGTCATTCGCAAGTGTATTGACCTTAGTGTTCAGATCCAGATTGGTGTCTGGCTGCCAATCCTGGGTGAACACCGCCGGTGAGCTAGGAGCCTCAAAGGACACATCCTTGACATAGATGCGCTGGATAATGAACTGCTGCTCTTGTTGTTCCTGATTCATATCATAACCCCTTAATCCAATTAATTTTAAGATTCAAACAGCAAGGCATCCAGCTTGCCTGCGCTATCCAGCGCAGCCATATCATCATAACCACCAATGGAAAGCCCGCCGATAAAAATTTGCGGCACAGTGTCCCGACCACTCAGGCGCTCCATTCTCGCCCACAGATCAGGATCACCATCAACATTAATTTCTTCGCACTCCACGCCCTTACGCCTGAGCAACGCACGCGCCCTCAGGCAGTATGGGCAGAAACGGGTTGCATACATGGACACTTGAACCTGTTTCATCGCTTACTGACCGGCAAGTTCGCCGATTCCCAGGCCATAATGCCACCCGCCAAGTTGTTCACATCCTGAAACCCAGCTTTGGTCATAAGCTGGCAAGCATAAGACGAACGGTTGCCGCTTCGGCAATACACCAACACCGGCTTACCCTTGGATTGTTCCAGTTCTCCCAAACGGTTTTTTAACTGTCCCAAAGGGATATGGCGGGCCCCTTTGATTTTACCACCACGCAACTCATTATCTTCCCGCACATCCAACACAACAGAATCCTCCTGATTAAGGATTTGCACGGCTTGTGCGCTGTTAACCTGTTTATATTTGCGGGTAAGGCGGCCGATCTCAGTCCAGATGATCATGCCCAAGACTGCAACCAGCCCTAGAATCAATACAGGATGATTGCGGGCAAAAACAAGATACTCTTCCACATCGAACCTTTTAGCTGTAAGCAGGAGCTAAAGATATACAGCAGGAAGAATAACGTAAACCCCTTGCGGCAGGTTTTTTTATGCCTGCTGGCGGATGGGTCAGTGCGGCGTACTGCAAAAAACTTCCTGCATCATGCTGATCAAACGTAATGTCCGATAATCGCCAACACGATAGTAAACACGGTTAGCATCCTTACGGGAAGCAAGAATGCCTTTGTCACGCAATATGGCAAGATGCTGGGAAATATTGCTTTGGGAAGTCCCCACATTGTCAACAATATCTTGTACGCTGACTTCCTTATCCCCCAACACACACAAAATTTTCAATCTCAGTGGATGCGAAATGGCTTTCAGCGAACGGGAAGCTCGGTCAATATCCTCTTCCCTGACCAACATATCACCAATCGTGAAATCACAGCCACCACCAAGAGCAACGCTACCCATACTTATCCTCATTGAAAATTT
Organism: Candidatus Thiothrix phosphatis; assembly: GCF_035668035.1. Taxonomy (NCBI): domain Bacteria; kingdom Pseudomonadati; phylum Pseudomonadota; class Gammaproteobacteria; order Thiotrichales; family Thiotrichaceae; genus Thiothrix; species Candidatus Thiothrix phosphatis. The sequence continues at coordinate 56,097 of NZ_JAYMYJ010000043.1, forward strand.
ATCTTCCCGCCCCTGATACCCAAAGCTTCACGCATAGGCAACTTAGTATATTAGTATAGATGGATACAATAATATATACTCTTAAACAGTATGTCACTCTGAAACCTTGCATTTCCTACATTTCAGGGGAATTTGCCTCCCGTAATCGACTGGCGCAAGGCGGCAGGGGACAATTCACGCCTGCTCTTTTTCTTATGGTAGACTCTGCACCATGATAAATACCCGGAATTCTGACGAGCGGTGAAACTTTATCCATATTTATTTTACGTCCTGCTATTGTTCCCATGGGGTTGGCTGGAAGCAGCGGATGTCCAGCAACAGAAGCAGTTACAACAGGAAATCCGTCAACTATCCACCACACTAAGCTCACAGAAAACTGAATCGCAAGCATTACAGGATGAAGTCACCAAACTTGAGAAGAAACTGGGCGACATTTCCAGCAAAAGTTACCAGACTGAAAAAAAAATTGACGCCACACTTGCCAAGCTGGAAACAGCCAATCAAAAAAAAGTCAAACTGGACACCGATTTGGGCTTGCAGAAAGCTGGCCTCGCCCAGCAATTGCAGGCCCTGTACTCTGCCGGGGAGCAATCCCACTTGCGGTTGCTGCTGCGCCAAGATGAGCCTTCTGACATCAGCCGCACCATCCGCTATTTTGAATACCTGAACGAAAACCGGGTCAAGCGCATCCAAGGCATTCAGAAAACATTAGGGGAACTTGATGCTGTGCGCACAGCCATTGAAAAAGACCGCACTAGCCTTCAAGAACTGACCCAAACCCTAGCCCAACAAAAGACCGACATAGAAAGCACCCTCCAGGCGCGTTCGACCGCATTGGGCACCATCAAAAGCGACATTCGCAGCAAGGAAAAGCGCCTTAACAAATTGAAGGCCGAGGAAACTGAGCTGCAAGGCATGGTTGACCGGCTGGCGAGCGCAACGGCAAAAAACCAGGAGCGCGCCCTTGACTCCCGTGCACAGACACCCAAAAGCGCCTCATCAGGCACCAGCAAACAGACCTCCGCCCGCCAATCATCAACATCAGACAAAGAGGATGATGGTGGAACGCCCGTCAAAACAGGCTTTACACCAGACAAACCCTTTTCATCCCTGAGAGGCAAGCTGTTCTGGCCCGTCAAAGGCCGCGTCATCCACAGCTACGGCTCATCCCGGAATGAAAAACAACGCTGGAAGGGTGTTGTCATCGCGGCTCCTGGTGGAACAAAAGTCAGGGCCATCGCCCGTGGACGGGTGGCGTTTTCCGGCTGGATGGACGGTTATGGCCACCTCATTATAATAGAGCATGACAACAACTACATGAGCCTGTATGGTTATAACCGCGCAGTTTACAAAAAAGAAGGCGCTGTGGTCAGCGCCAATGAAGCTATAGCCGCAGTGGGAAATTCTAGCGGACAGAGCCAGGATGCGCTTTACTTTGAAATCAGGCAGGGCACAACTCCACAGAATCCGGCGCGCTGGTGCCAATAGGTTAGTTGGCAAAAAACCCATGGATCACTTGAAAAAGCTGGCAATTGCACCATTTTTACAACGACCAAGTGCATTTTTGCCACACAGTGGTAAACTGGGGACACTTTTTTTCAAAGCCACTAAAAATAATTCTGCTTACATGGACGCAAGCAGCAAAGACTGGAGAGAAACGATACTATGCATACACGTTATCGCGTTCTGGCTGGCACAATTGCTGGCGTACTGATTGGTGCGACAACCAGCATCAGCTTGAACGTTTTTGCCTTTCGGCAAACCATTGAAAACTCTCCCCCTCTGGATGAGCTGCAACAGTTCTCGGAAGTGTATTCCCGCATCAAGGAAAATTACGTGGAGGATGTCAAGGACAAAGATCTGATGACCAATGCGATCAGGGGCATGCTCAGTGGCCTGGATCCGCACTCCGCGTACTTGGACGAAGAAGAATTTAAGGAATTGCAGGTCGGCACCAGTGGCGAATTCGGCGGCCTTGGCATCGAAGTTGGCATGGAAGATGGTTTCGTCAAAGTCATCTCACCAATTGACGACACCCCCGCGCAAAAAGCAGGGTTACAAGCTGGCGACCTAATCATTCGCCTGAACGAAACCCCGGTTAAAGGCATGACGCTAAACGATGCGGTCAAACTCATGCGCGGCAAGCCGGGCAGCAGCATTGACCTGATGGTCGTGCGCGAAGGCAAAGACAAGCCATTCAAAGTTAGCATCAAACGCGCCATTATCCAGGTAAAAAGCGTCAAACAACGTATGCTTGAACCAGGCTATGGCTACATTCGCATTACCAGCTTCCAGGCCAAAACCACTGAAGCCCTGCTGGAAGGGCTCGAAACCCTGAAAAAAGAGAACAAGGGCAAACTACGGGGCTTGGTGCTGGATCTGCGCAACAACCCAGGCGGCGTCCTCAATGCAGCCGTGGGCGTATCCGACGCATTCCTGGATTCTGGCAAAATCGTCTATACGGAAGGCCGTGTACCAGACGCTAAAATGGAATACACAGCCCAAAAAGGCGATGTCATTGAAAATGCCCCAATTGTCGTCCTGGTCAATCAGGGGTCTGCGTCAGCCTCTGAAATCGTCGCCGGTGCTTTACAAGACCAGAAGCGCGCATTGATTGCCGGACAAAAAACCTTCGGTAAAGGCTCAGTCCAAACGGTATTGCCACTTGACGAAAAAACAGCTGTCAAATTGACTACCGCCCGTTACTTCACCCCATCCGGGCGCTCCATCCAGGCCGAAGGTATTGTGCCCGACATTGAGCTCAAACCTCTCAAAGTCAAGGGCGAGGATGAGGAGGCCAATGCATTCGATCCCCTATCTGAAGCTGACCTGAGCAAGCACCTGAGCAACCCGAACAACAAAACGGATGAGGGTGACAAGCAGGCTGAACCTGAAAACAAAACGCAGGAACAAGTTCCAGAGCAGACAGACAAGGCTCCGGTCCAGGTTGAAAAAACCGATCAGGAGGTGAAAGCCGACAAAGCCAAATCCCCGCTGGCGGAAGAGGACTATCAACTGTTCGAGGCGCTAAATATCCTCAAGGGTATGGATCTGGTTCAAAACCACTCCAAGCCTGCAACCCCGCCAACTGCGTCAGCCAATGAAAAGGTGATGTAATTGCCCAAGGTATTGGTTCCATTAGCGACGGGCTGCGAAGAGCTGGAAGCCGTCACCATTATTGACCTGCTCCGACGGGCGCAGATCGAGGTGATCGCGGCTAGCCTGGAAGATGCACCAGTACGCTGTTCACGCGGCACCGTTTTGCTGGCTGACAGCCCGTTGGACGATGTGCTGGATGATGACTTCGACATGTTGGTATTGCCCGGCGGCCAACCAGGAGCCGACCACCTGAACGCAGATGCACGCATCCATCGCCTGATCAATCGTCTGGCTGCGACAGGCAAACCTGTCGCAGCCATCTGCGCAGCCCCTAAAATCCTGGTGGAAAACGGCATCTTAAATGGCCGTAAGCTAACGGTTTTTCCTGGCGCGCTGGACGCCATTGACACCAGCCAAGTCAACGTCACCAACCAACCGATTGAGGTGGATGGCAACGTCATTACCTCGCGCGGCCCTGGCGTTGCCATGGATTTCACCCTGCAATTGATTGAGATCCTGCAAGGAAAAGCCGCCAGAAACCAAGTTGAGGCTTCGTTGCAACGCCCATGAGCGCGGAACTGACCCATTTCAATGCACAAGGCCAAGCCCACATGGTTGATGTGGGGGAAAAGCAAATCACGCACCGCATAGCGGTCGCTGAAGGCCTCATCGCTATGCAAGCCGCCACCTTGAACAAAATTTTGCAGGGCGACAACAAGAAAGGGGACGTATTGGGCATTGCCCGAATTGCGGGCATCATGGCTGCAAAAAAAACGGCTGACCTGATCCCACTATGCCACCCCTTAGCGTTGACACGGGTAGACATTGAACTCACCCCTCACCTTGACAGATCCTGCATTCACTGCCAGGCAACTGTTGAGACACATGGGCAAACGGGCGTTGAAATGGAAGCGCTGGCTGCCGTACACATAGCCTTGCTCACCATCTACGACATGTGTAAAGCTATCGATAGAGGGATGGTTATGGAAAGTATCCGTCTGTTACGCAAGGCTGGAGGAAAATCAGGCGACTGGATTTCAAACAACCCTGCACCCTAGGGTAAACCCCTATACGCTCCGTCCTGAACAGTAGTATTATTGCTCAATAATTGCATTACACTATATTTGTTGTGCTGTTTTATTACTCAAGAATTCCTAAAGCAACAATTAATCATCAAGGAAGGGCAAGATGAGTCTGTGTTCCGCTATTTATTACCCCAGCCTAAAACAAGGTGTTGCATTGGCTGTTGGCGCAGCCCTGCTGATTGCATCTAGCATTGCATCTGCAAACCGAATAACTTTAGTTGTCACCATGAACAAACAGTCTGCACTCGCACCCGCTTCGTGGGCTATTTTTACTGCAAAAGACAAGGAACGCAAAACGCCTGTGGCAACCCTGCCCCGGCACAGCGGCATCATTGATTTGCCTGCTGGCCATTACTGCGCCAAAGTTCAAATGGACAAGAAAAGCGGGGAAGCTGAATTCCGGGTAGAGTCCAACGTAGACAGGGTGGTCAATATTGCGCTGGATTAAAGCGGCAGGCTTCAGCCGGGAGTATTATTCTCCACCCAACGCACGGAACCATCCGTCAGCGTCTCCCGTTTCCAGAAAGGGGCCGTGTGTTTCAGCACCTCCATGATCTGGCGGCAAGCATCAAAAGCCGCCGCACGGTGAGCTGACCACACGGCAACCAACACAATCGGCTGGGAGGGGGAAATATTTCCCACCCGATGAACGAGCAATACGTCATCCAACAGCCATTTCTGCATGGCGTCTGTTGCAAGCTGCTCCAATTGACGTTCAGTCATGCCCGGGTAATGCTCAAGAAACATTTCCCGCACATCATCCCCTTCATTGAAATCACGCATGACACCCACAAACACAGCCGTAGCGCCCGAACGGGCGGACTGTTGTGATCGATGCCCCTGCCAATCAGCCAGATACGTCCAAGGGTCGAAGGGTATGTCCAGCAATTCAACCTGCACCATTTAACCTCCTGTTACAGGCGGAAAAAAAGCCACCTCATCACCCGGCTGCACCTGCTTGCCAACATCAGCATATTCATGGTTGATGGAAACCAACACATTGGTGGGAAGCGCCGCACCTCCGCTGCTGCGCTGCCAGACTTCTGCAACACTAAGCGGCCCAGTGGCGTCCAGCATGACCTGCCCCACCCCCAGACGCTCACGCAAACTAGCAAAGAACAACACCTTGACAGACATACAGCCAGCACTCCCGGCAACGCCAATAAAAACAGCAGGCCGCAAACACGGCTTTTTCAGGATACCCTATTTTGACCCGGCGGGCATATACCGCTGCAGCGGCTCTATATCGATCGCATCCCCAAGCAACGCCTTGGCATGGGCCAGTGCGTACTTGCGTTCGCGGAAAAAACGGTCTTCGCCAATATGCCTTGCCAAACCTGAACGCTGAAATGCCTCATAGACACGTAATTTGGCGCGTGCAATATAAAATTCAACGCCAACAGACCTTAGCCGGTCGGCAAGTTTTTCCAGCATTTCTTCACCCGTCGAATCCACCTGGTCAATCGACTCCATATCCAGCACCAGCACTTTCAGGTTTGGCTTCTTAGCTACATTATTGAGCAGCTTCCCTTCCAGATAACCTGTATTGGCGAAATACAAATCCCCATCGAAACGGTACACGGAAACCGTCTCGCTGGTTTGCAGCCCATGCGCCGACGCATCCCGCATGGAACCATCCTCATGACGGGCGACCTCCACTAGGTTCGGGCTCATGGTGCGGTACAGGAACAGCCCCAGGGACAACACCACGCCCAGCAGGATCCCCTTGTCCAAATGGGGCGCAAACGCCAGGGTGGCAGCAAAAGTCACAACCGCCACCACGCCATCATGCGGCTCCACCTTCCAGGCATGCTTGATAGGGGAAATTTTAATGAGATTAATCACCGCCATAATGATGACAGCAGCCAACGTCGCCTGCGGCAGATGGTAGAGCAACGGCGTCAGGAACAACAAGGTCAGCGCCACCAACAAACCCGTCACCACGGAAGAAAACCCCGTTTGGGCTCCTGCCGCAAAATTTACCGCAGAACGGGAGAAAGAACCGGAAACCGCATAGCCTTGGAATAACCCTGAAACCATATTTCCCAACCCTTGCCCAACCAACTCCTGATTGGCGGACAAGCGCTGGCGGGTCTGGGAGGCCATTGCTTTGGCAATGGATATTGCCTCCACAAAGCCAATCAACCCAATAATGGCCGCCGTTATCGCCATCGAACTTAGGGTCTTAAAATCGAAACTGATCTCCGGAAGCGAGAAGGAAGGCAAGCCTATCGGCACCACCCCAATGACGCTCCCGCCCAGCGCCTTATAATCCACCGCCCATGACAGTATCGTCGTAATCACTACGGTGATGAGGACACCAGGCAAGCGCGGCGCATATTTCTTCAACACCATTAAAGTGATCAGGGCAAAAGCACCCAGGACAAACGTGATCAGGTCAGTGTCCGGCAACGAGGCGACCGTAGCCCACCAGAACTCATAAGCGTGTTCAAACTGGTCTGCCTTGACTTTCAAGCCAAAAATTTTGGGCAATTGGGATGTGGCGATAATCAACGCCCCCGCATTGGTAAACCCAATCACCACAGGATGCGACAGGAAGTCCACCATCACCCCCAAGCGCATCAACCCCAGTGACAACTGAAAAACGCCAATCATCAACGCCAGCATGGCGGAATAGACAACCATCGTTTCCGGCCCAAGGGCTGCATACGGCTGCATGGCGGCCGCTGACATCAAGGAAACCATCGCGACCGGCCCGGTGCCCAACTGACGGGACGAACCAAACATCGCGGCCACCATGACCGGCAAAAAAGACGCGTATAAGCCGATGTAAGGTGGCAAACCCGCCAGCTGCGCATAAGCCATCGATTGAGGGATCAGCACCAGTGCGACCGTCAAACCGGCGACCGAGTCCGCCCTTAACACATCAGGATTTCTCAACTCACCGATCCAATCTTTATACGGCGTGAAACGATCCTTCCAGTCATGCAGAAACGACAACAGCCAACTCCCCATGAGTTGCCTTCCTCCTCAAGAATTGCGAACTTTTCCACCTAAAAAGAAACCAGCGGAAAGCCGCTGGTTCATTAGAATATAAGATTGTACTAAATATGCAGTAACGCCAACAGTAAACAGATTCAATAGTAAAGAATCCATCATAGGATTCTTCAATACTATTCCACGGTTACTGACTTCGCCAGATTGCGGGGTTTGTCCACATCCGTGCCTTTTTGCACAGCCACATGGTATGACAACAATTGCAACGGCGCTGTATAGACGATCGGTGCCAGCAATTCCGGCACGGGCGGCACTTCCAGCACATGCAGGCTGTCATCCGCCCGGATATGCGCCTCCCGGTCAGCAAACACATACAATTCGCCGCCACGGGAACGCACTTCCTCCAAATTGGACTTGAGCTTTTCCAGCAGACCCGTGCTCGGCGCAACCGTCACAATCGGCATTTCGCTATCCACCAGCGCCAGCGGCCCATGCTTGAGTTCGCCCGCAGGATAAGCTTCCGCATGGATGTAGGAAATTTCCTTCAACTTGAGGGCACCTTCCATCGCCACCGGATAGAGTTCGCCGCGCCCGAGGAACAAGGCATGGTGCTTCTCAAGGAAACGCTCCGCCAACACCTCAATTTTAGGGTTCAGCTCCAGCGCCTGTTCGATCAAGGCGGGCAACTTGCGCAAATCCGCCGTGATCTGGGCGACCCGCGCCTTATCCGCCCCCTTGGCCTGCATCAATAAGGCCATCAGCAATTGCAAGGCCACCAACTGGGTGGTGAATGCCTTGGTGGATGCCACCCCAATCTCCGGCCCCGCCAGCGTCATCAGCGCCATGTCGGACTCACGGGTCAAGGAACTTTCCGCCACATTGCAGATGGTCAAAGTCGCCATGCAGCCCTGATTTTCCTTGATTTTCTCCAGCGCTGCCAAGGTGTCGGCAGTTTCGCCAGACTGGGAAATGGTCACGAACAACATGTTCTTGCGCGGCGGCTGGCGGCGATAACGGTACTCGCTGGCGACTTCGACGTGGCAAGGGATATCGGTGTTCGCCTCAATCCAGTAACGCCCGACCAAACCGGCATGGTAACTGGTTCCGCAAGCGATAATCTGGACCTCCTCCACCTGCGCCAATTTCTCCAACGCATCCGGCGCGCCCAGCAAACCCGGCAGGACATGATCGGCCGCCAGACGATTTTCCAGCGTGGCGGCCACTGCTTGCGGCTGCTCGAAGATTTCCTTGAGCATGAAATGGCGGTACTCGCCCAAGTCGGCGGAGCACATGGCCGCGCCGGACTCTTTCACCGGACGGCTGGCCCGCTCACCATTGACATCCAGGATCTCGATTTTGTGGCGGTTGAGTTTGGCCACATCGCCATTTTGCAGATAAATGAAGCGGCTGGTGACCGGCAGCAACGCCTGGATGTCGGACGCAATAAAGTTTTCACCAATCCCCAACCCAATCACTAGCGGGCTGCCCTGGCGCGCCACGATCAGCGTATCCGGCTCATTAGGGGAAATCACCGCCAGCGCATACGCACCTTGCAATTCGCTGCGTGCCGCCATGACCGCATCCAACAGGCTCACGCCCTGGCGGCGAAACACATCGATCAGATGGGCGATGACTTCGGTATCGGTATCGGAATCGAAACGGTAGCCATCATTCTGCAAACGCTGGCGCAACTCCGCATGGTTTTCAATGATGCCGTTATGGACGATGCCGACCCATTCGCCGCTGAAATGCGGATGGGCGTTGCGCTCCGCTGGCGCGCCATGTGTCGCCCAACGGGTATGGGCGATGCCCAGCTTGCCGTCAATCGGCTCCGCCGCCAGCTTGTCGGTCAACGCCGCCACTTTGCCTACGGAACGGCTGCGCACCAGTTCCCCCGTATCCCGCACGACTGCAACGCCAGCCGAGTCATACCCCCGATATTCCAGACGGCGCAAACCTTCCAGCAAAATTTCCACCACCGGACGTTGCGCAATGGCTCCAACGATTCCACACATTATTTTTTCTCCTTAACCGGCCTCAGCCAGCCTTTCAGGGTGATTTGTTTGGCGCGGGACAGGGACAGTTCCCCTGCCGGAGCGTCTTTGGTAATGGTCGAGCCTGCGCCGATGGTGGCCCCATCGCCGACACTGACCGGCGCGACCAGTTGGGTGCAGGAACCGATAAACACCCTGTCGCCGATGATGGTTTTGTGCTTGTTGGCCCCATCATAGTTACAGGTGATCGTGCCTGCGCCAATATTGACATCTTCGCCTATCTCAGCGTCGCCGATATAACTGAGATGGTTGACCTTGCTGCCCTTGCCGATACGGGCTTTCTTGGTTTCGACGAAGTTGCCGATCTTGGCTTTGGCCGCCAGCACCGTACCAGGGCGCAGGCGGGCAAACGGGCCAATGTCACAGTTTTCGGCGATCACAGCTTCCTCAATCACCGAATGGGCCCTGATATGGACGTTGGTGCCAATGTCCGCATCCTGGATGACGCAACCGGCTTCAATCACCACGTTGTCGCCCAGTTTCACCTTGCCGGACAGCACCACGTTCACATCAATGAAAACATCCTGCCCGCTTTCCACAGTGCCACGAATGTCGAGGCGCGCCGGGTCGGCCACCGTGACGCCATCCAGCATCAATTGCTCCACTTGCCGTTGCTGGCAGGCACGTTCCAACCGGGCAAGCTGGACACGGTTGTTGGCACCCTCCACTTCCAGCGGGTCAACGCACAATACCGTACTGATGCCGCCGCCTTCCGCCGCCAGCCCGACGCAATCCGTCAGATAGTATTCGCCTTGGGCATTGTGCGGCGTAATCTGTTGCAGCCAGCGTTGCAAATCCCTGCCCCGGGCGGCGATGAAGCCTGTATTCACTTCCCGGATCAGGCGCTGTTCAGCGGTGGCGTCCTTTTCCTCCACAATCGCCTGCACCTGCCCGCCAGCATTGCGCACGATACGCCCATAGCCTTTAGGATCGGTGAGCTCGGTCGTCAGGATACACAGGGAGGAATCATGCAAGCCCTGCGCCAACGCCTGCAAGGTGGCAGGACGGATCAGCGGCACATCGCCATATGCAATCAGCACCACGTCGTCGGCATCAACCAGATGGATTGCCTGGCTGACGGCATGCCCCGTGCCCTTTTGCTCCGCCTGCAAGACCCAGCTGAGGTTTTCGCCTTGAATGCGCTCACGCACCAATTCGCCGCCGTGGCCGTACACCACCGCCATGCGCTGGCCGGAGGCATTGCGGTCTTGCAGCAAGGCGCACGCATCGACAACATGTTGCAGCATCGGCTTGCCTGCCACCGGGTGCAGCACTTTTGGCAAGGAGGAACGCATCCGGGTGCCCTGACCCGCCGCGAGGATGATGGGAAAAATATTCATTGAGTATTAGCCAAACTGTTTAAATTATTGCCCGAAGAATAGAGTCAAAAAATTTTAATTAGCTACATCATAGCAGTTAGGTTTATTTCATCAAAACTTCTAATCCAGGGATGCCGCAGCCCATCGGTTGGTTGATTTTCACGGACAAGGCAGCAAGTTTTCAGCCCAGCCTGCTGTGCCGCGTCCAACTCCTCATGGATGTCAGACAGAAACAGGATGTCCGCTGCGGGCAAACCAATCGCCGCCACAATCCGCCGGTAGGCATCCGGCTCCCGCTTGTGGCCGGTTTGCGTATCGAAATAGCCGCTGAAGACAGGTGTCAAGTCACCCGCGTCGGAATACCCGAACAGCAACTTCTGCGCATGCACTGACCCGGAAGAATAGACATACAGCTTCAGGCCAAGATCGTGCCAAAGCAGCAAATTGCGCACCGCATCCTCATAAACATGCCCGGTGAAATCGCCCTTGCGGTAACCCTCTTCCCACATCAGGCCCTGAATGGCCTTGAGCGGCGTAAGCTTTTTGTCTTCGGCGACCCATTGCCGCAACTGGGCGATTGCCTCCGCCAGCGACAGGTTGGCTTTGCCCACTTCCAGCCGCACATCGTCAATCAGTCTGGCGACAGCAGGGTCTTGCCGGTGCGCCGTCACAAATTCCTGCATGTGCTGATCCGCATACGGAAACAGCACATCCTTGACGAATGACAGGCTGGTGGTGGTGCCTTCAATATCAGTCAATATGGCTTTGATGGTCATCAGTTTTCCAGGCGCGGGAAACGGTCGGCGATGTCGTTGCCGGTAAAATTGGCCACCCAACCTGCCGGATTGGTAAACAGGCGGATGCATTTGAAATTCGGGTTCGGCCCCATGTCAAACCAATGGGTAGCCCCCGCTGGCACGCTGATCAGGTCGCCTTTTTCACACAACACCGTGTATACCTGATCGCCCAAATGCAAATAGAACAGCCCTTGCCCATCCACAAAAAAGCGCACTTCAAACTCAGAATGCGTATGTTCATTAAGGAACTTCTGCCGCAACGCCAGCTTGTCCGGATGATCCGGGTTCAGGCTGACCACATCCACACTCTGGAAACCGTTTTCCGCCATCAAGCGCGCAACGTCGGCATGGTAGGCCGCGATCACCTCATCTTGGGTGGAAGCGTCCGTCAGTGGCGCATTGGCCTGCCAGCGCTCGAAACGCACGCCCTGCGCCTGCAACAATTCGCTGATGGAAGCGTAGTCCGTATAGGTCTGCGCCTGCTGCGGGTCGTTTTCCGCATAAATCTTCAATTCGCTCATCGCCCTTCACCTGTCCAGCAATAATTGCCGGTAATAACACTCAAACAGAAACTCCAGCGCCTCAACATGCCGTTGGGCGTCCGCCACTGTCGCGCCCCACGTATACAGCCCATGCCCACGGATCAGATAACCCACCGTCTGCGGATTGGCCTCCAGCCAAGCGTCCACTTCCCTTGCCAGTGCCGGAATATCCTGGCTGTTGGGGAACACCGGGATCAGCAGGCTGCCCTCATGCGTCTCCACACCGGGGAAAGCCTTCTGCACCTCGTAGCCTTCCAGCGCCACCTGCTGCATCCGCATCGACAATACGGTGGCGTTGACGGAATGGGTATGCAGCACACACCCCATCGCCGGGTCACGCCGATACATCAACATATGCAGGCCGGTTTCCGCCGAAGGGCGCTTGCCCGCATCCAGCGAAACACCTTGCAAATCCACCCGCAGGAAACCCGCCCCTGCCTCCAGCCGACCCTTGTGCTGGCCGGAGCTGGTGATCAGGAGCGTTTCCGCATCCAAGCGGGCGGAAAAATTGCTGCTGGTGGCGGGAACCCAGCCCCTGGAATGGAAGAACTGCCCGGCGGCGATCAATTCGCTGCACAGGCGCGACAAGGCATCGGACATAGCATTACTCATGACGCAAAGCATAGCATTTTCTCAACATTACGCCCGATTGTCAGACGATTTGCAAAAAGTTCAAAAAAACCTAAAAGAACCCTTTACATTAGTAACTGCTAATATTAGAATTCTCTCATATTGAAGTTCACACAAATTTGCTAGGAGACTGAAACATGAAATTGCAAGCTATCGCATTCGCTTCCCTGATCGCCCTGTCCACTGCCGCTTCCGCAGAATTCTTCAACGGTTTTGACAATGGCTCCGGCACAGGCAACGGCTCAGGTAACGGCACTGCCGCTTCCAACGCTTACGGTAACGGCTACGGCAACGGCGCTGGTGATGTCAACGGTTGGGGCCGTGGCAAAGGCGACGCTGATGGCGAAGTCGAATTCACTGTCAATTTTAAAGGCAAAGGCCGCACCAGCATGGATAGCGACATGGCCGCCAATGGCAAAGGCAACGGCGACTGGTACGGCGCAGGCAACGGTTACGGTTATGGCAATGGTTACGGCAATGGCTACGGCTACAGCAACACCGCCAAAGACGGTTACGCAATGCCTATGCCAGCGCCAACCGCAGCGCCTCAGGCTCCTGCAACTGAAGCGAAACCTGCACAATAAGCGTCAAAACCGACTTGACCGGCACATTTCTTTGAGCAGCGTCAAGGGATGACCACAAACGTCATCCCTTGACGTTCCAGAACCTGCCTTATCTGCAGCGCGCCATTCATCCATTATATTCCTGCTTCCGCCTAAACCTGTTTAGACTATTGTCCGGCACAGTTTCCGTATAACTAGCATAAAAATCCGGACGACCGCATGACCTTTCCAGCCCCAATCACTTACACAATATCAATATTGGCAGGCATCGTCTGCTGTTCCAATATCCACGCAGCACAGATTGTTCCCGCCCCCAACCAAACAGGTTGCCCGGCGGATACCGTTTATTCCCAAACCAATCTAGCCCCCAACCACGATTTCAGCATCCTTAACGGTGGGGCTAGCCCATCCAATACGCCCCTTTCCGGAGGCTCATGGCAGACAGAAGCTTACTACTTTGGTGACAACCAGTACCCAGCAGACGGCTCGCCGGGCGGCTCCACCAATGCCTCCATCATCACGACCGGACATTACCAAAGCACCACCCTGCAATGGCCCTTCCCAGGGGATCCCGGACATCAAGCACCCGCCCTGGCAAATTTTCTGTATGTGAATGGTAACGATAAAGGCGGCCCGTTCACCGCATGGCAAAGCACCCTGACAGGATTGCAACCCAATACAACGTACAGTTTTGCTGCTTATGTCAGCAATGTGGTGAACCCAGACCTCAGTGGCGTCCATAACCCGATTATCCAGCTTTACGCTGATGAGGTCGCACTTGGCGAACCCTTTGATGTGCCGCTGGACTCAGTCAGCGATCAAGGCCAGGATATTTGGACTCGCCTGGAACAAACCTTCACCACTGGAGCAGGCCAAACATCCGTCACCCTGCGGTTGGTTGACAGCGCCACCAGTTCCTACGGGGATGACCTCGCCATTGCCGGGCTGGGTGTGTTTGCCTGTGAGCCACCCTACATAAGCTTGAACCTGCGCGCCTTTTTGCAGGGAGCCTACGCCAGCAGCGACGGGCGCATGCGGGATAACTTACGCCAAAAATCCTATCTTCCCCTGAGCCAGCCTTACAACGACTTGGCAAACCATTACGCTGGGGAAGAAACAACCACTGCGGCAATATTGGCGACCAGCGGCGACGATGCGCCAGTGGACTGGGTTTTGGTGGAATTGCGCGACAAAGACGACCCCGGCACACGGCTGGCGGCGGCTGCCGCTTTGCTTCAACGTGACGGCGATGTGGCTGACCCACAAACCAACACGCCTACACTGCGCATCCCTCAAGTAACCGCAAATTCCTATTACGTGGCATTGCGCCACCGAAACCACCTGGGCGTCATGACCCAAGCGCCGTTGGCTTTGTCACCAACCAGCACAGCGGTGGATTTCACTTCACCCGGCCTACCGACAGCAGGCGCATACGCCCGCACAATTGAAAACAACAGGGCGTTGTTATGGGCAGGGGACGCCAACAATAACAACCATATCATCGCCACAGGGCCTGACAACGACGCGAATGTCCTGCTCGGCGCGGTGCTCGCACACCCTGACAACTCCCTGGCGAACAGCAGCTTTATTCTTCCGGGCTATCGCACCACGGACTTGAACCTGGATGGCGTCAGCCTCTACGCCGGCCCTGCTAACGACATCAACCTATTGAGAAGCAACGTATTGCTTTATCCGGCCAACACGCACGTCGCTGGCAACTACATTGTTGACGGCACCTTACCGGAGTAATCCGGCAAGCGCCAAAAACCAGCAGATTAATCCCACTTCAAGGCACCACCTGTCTGGTATTCCGTCACACGGGTTTCAAAGAAATTCTTCTCTTTGCGCATATTCGACTGTTCATCCAGCCACGGCAGCGCATTCTGTGCGCCAGGGAACGGCTCTTCCATCCCCAGTTGGCGCGCACGGCGGTTGGCGATGAAGCGGAACTGCTGGGTATGGTCTTCCGCGTTGTAGCCCAGGATCGGGCTCGGCAGCAGGAAACGGGCGTAAGCGGCTTCAGCGGCTTCGGCCTCGTCCCACATGTCGCGCACGGCCTGCGGGTCAAGCCTGACATTTTCCTCCTGCATGATCTGGCGCACCACACGGATGCCGAACGAGCAATGCAGCACCTCGTCACGCATGATGTATTGGAACTGCTCCGCGGTGCCTTTCATCAGGCCACGGCGTTGCAGGGCGAAAATCGGCGAAAAACCGTTATAGAACCAGCAACCTTCGAAAATGCTGGCGAAGAACGTGTAGGACAGCACGAAATCGTGCAGGTCATCGGCGTCCTTCAGGTTGATGTCGGGGCGCATGGCGTCAGACAGACGGCGGTTGGACATCTGGATCTTGGCGTTGATTTCCGGCACGACGCGGTAACGGTTGTAGATTTCCCCCTGGTCAAGGCCGATAGTTTCGATGCAATGCTGGTAAGTCCAGGTATGCAACGACTCCTCATACACCTGCCGCGCCTGATAGATTTGCAGTTCCGGCGCCGTCATTTTTTCCATCACCGCCAGCCCGATATTGCGCATGGCGAGGATGTCGGAAGTGGTCAGGTAGGCCAGCACGTTTTCGTACACATGGACTTCTTCCGGCTTCAGGTTGTGATGGTAATCGTGCACATCCTGCGCCATGTTGATGTCCAGCGGCGTCCAGTGGTTCTTGTTGGCGTTGATGAAAAATTCCCACGCCCAGGGGTACTTGAAGGGCGCGAGCTGGTTGATGTCGCCGCTGCCGTTGATGACGCGCTTGTCTTCAGCGCGTACTGGCTGTTGCGGCTTGAAGGCTTCAGCCGTGAAAGGCGTGCGGGCGCGGCGTTGCGGCACCTTCGCAGCGGCCTCCTCCGTAAGGGGGGAAGCCGCTTCTGTTACCTCCGTTGCAGGCGCCTGCGGCTGCGCTGGCGTACTTTCTGCAATTTGGGTTTCAGCAACGATTTCACGGTTTTCTACCTCCACAACAGGTTCATCAACGGCATCAACGACTTTAAGTTGTGGTCTATGGCCATTCGCCCGGGGAATCGGGGCGGCCAATGGGTCTTCCCAGTTTAGCATCATATTTTTCTTTCTCCAGAATTCTTATTGGCAAGCCTCGCAATCAGGGTCAAGGATGGAGCACGCCTTCGGCGCTTCCGACCCAACCGCCACCAGACCGGCCACAGCTTTGAAGCCAACAGCCTCCTCGCTTTGGGGTGGCTCGTCGGTTGAGGTTTTTTCCGCCCCCGTAGCCCCCAAGGTGCGCAGGTAATACGTGGTTTTCAGCCCGCGCACCCATGCCAGCTTGTACAGGTTGTCGAGCTTGGCGCCGTTCGGCTCCTGCATGTAAAGGTTGAGCGACTGGCCCTGGTCAAGCCATTTCTGGCGGCGGCTGGCGGCTTCAACCAGCCAGCGGGCGTCAATTTCGAAAGCAGTGGCGTATTTGGCCTTGATGGCGTCCGGCACCCGGTCGAGCGGCTGCACCGAGCCGTCGAAATATTTGAGGTCGTTCATCATCACCTCATCCCACATGCCCAGTTGCTTCAAATCCTCCACCAGATACGGGTTGATCACGGTGAATTCGCCCGACAGGTTGGATTTGACGAACAGGTTCTGGTAAGTCGGCTCGATGGATTGCGACACGCCGCAGATATTGGAAATGGTTGCGGTCGGCGCAATCGCCATGCAATTGGAGTTGCGCATCCCCTGCCGTTTGATCAGGTTGCGCAAGCCATCCCAATCCAGCCGCTGGGTCTTGTCGACGATGAAATATTGGCCGCGCTCCTGCCCCAGCATTTCCAGCGAGTCGATCGGCAGGACGCCCTTGCTCCACAACGAACCTTCGTAGCTGGCGTAACGCCCACGCTCCGCCGCCATATTGCTGGAAGCGCGGATGGCGAAATAGGAAACCGCCTCCATGCTTTGGTCGGCAAACTCGACCGCCTCGGTGGAGGCATAAGCGAGGTTCATCTTATACAATGCATCTTGGAACCCCATGATCCCCAAGCCCACCGGGCGGTGGCGCAGGTTGGAGCGGCGCGCCTGCGGCACACTGTAGTAGTTGTAGTCGATGACGTTGTCCAGCATCCGCATTGCGGTGGTGACGGTGCGCTCCAGCTTGGCGATGTCCAACCTGCCGTCAATGACGTGCGCGGGCAGGTTGACGGAACCCAGGTTGCACACGGCGATTTCGCTGTCGTTGGTGTGCAAGGTGATTTCCGTGCAAAGGTTGGAGCTGTGCACCACGCCGACATGCTGGTTGGTGTAACGCACATTGCACGGGTCTTTGAACGTGATCCACGGGTGGCCGGTTTCAAACAGCATGCCCAGCATCTTGCGCCACAACACAACAGCCTTGACCTTGCGGTGCAGCTTGATCTCGCCGCGCGCCGCTTTCGCCTCATATTCAACGTAGCGCGCTTCAAACGCCTGCCCGCTCAGGTCGTGCAGGTCGGGCGCATCGTCCGGCGAAAACAGCGTCCATTCGCCTTCTTCCGCCACCCGCTTCATGAACAGGTCGGGAATCCAGTTGGCGGTGTTCATGTCATGGGTGCGGCGGCGTTCATCGCCGGTGTTCTTGCGCAGTTCGAGGAAATCCTCAATGTCGATGTGCCAGGTTTCGAGATAGGCGCACACCGCGCCCTTGCGCTTGCCGCCATTGTGCGCCAGTGCCGCCGTGGTCATGTAAGACTCATCTCCCTCCACGATCAAGTCAAACACAAACGGCAGGGTTGGCGTGGCTTCCACGCTACGCACCCGGCTGAACACACAGCCGTTGTAAGTCAACCAGTTGTGCTTTTCAATGGGCTGGCAACCCACCAGTTCAGCAATGCCTGAGACGGCAGGAATACGAATGTCGAATGCCTTGGTGACACCATTGAATTCAATCTGCGTACCGTCGGAACGGGTTCCGGTATGGGCATTGTCGCGCTCGCGGCATTGCCCTGCAGTAGGCACCCCCAGACGCAGGCACTGGTAACGCACCCCTTCCGCCAATTGACGTGAGGTGCTGGTGAAATAGATTTCCCTGCCCCGGCTGACGCCACCATCGGTTTCCAACAAGCCTTGCAGCAATGCCAAGGTTTGAGGGCGGGGCAAATGGCTGAAACGGCGGGCAATGCGCTTTTCACCCTGCACATTGTACAAATCGTCGTAGGTAAATGGCAGGGCAGCCTCGCCCGCACCAACAATACGCCCAGTCGTGCCATCACGCACTGCACCACGCCCACTTGCCCAGTGAATTTGCAGATACGAGTCACCCCGGCTGGTTTCCCAGCAATGGATACCTCGCACCGCCAGATAGCCACGCACGAATTGCAGGTGGGAATCACGTTGCGGATTGCCGGAAACCCCCCATTGCGCACCCTTTTTGGACAGATGGCCGTCACCCAGCAAAATACCGTACAAACGGGCATCGTCAGCATCAAAACCATCCACCATGACTGTTTCAGTCGGGATCACCTGGGCAACATAATCGCCTTTCTGCAATTGACCAGCTTCGACCCATGCAGGCTTGACCTTGCCTTTTGCCAGCCAGTCATGGGCACGGCTGTTGGCCTGTTCCATTGGCACACCGCGAATGGCGTAAAACGGATGCCCTGCTGTCACTTGCACAGATTCAATGGCATGTTTCACATCCAGCGCCACCATGGCGTCATGCTGGTTGTAAACCATGGCACGCCTGACTTCACGGTACGTGCCGCTGATGCCCAGCACCAGATCACCCGCCTTCACGTCCCGGATGGCCTTGACGCCATCAGCCGTATGGATACAGGTATCCGGTGCAAAACACTGATTGACCGCCACCGCCGTATCATTCGCCACCTTCAGGAATGGCACCACGCCCTGCGATTTGCCGTTGGTGCCCTTGATGTGCGCGCCCATGCCGCGCACCCGGCTCCAGTCGTTGCCCAAGCCGCCAGCGTATTTCGACAGCAACGCATTGTCCTTGATCGCGTTGTAGATGCCGTCCAAGTCATCGGAAACCGTGGTCAGGTAGCAGGAAGACAGTTGCGGCCGCAACGTGCCGGAGTTGAACAGCGTTGGCGTGCTGCTCATGAAATCGAAACTGGACAGCAGGTCGTAAAACTCGATGGCGCGTTCCTCACGATCCACTTCATTGATCGCCAGCCCCATCGCCACACGCATGAAAAACACCTGCGGCAATTCGAAACGGACACCATCATGGTGCAGGAAATAACGGTCATACAAGATTTGCAGGCCGAGGTAGGTGAATTGCAAGTCACGTTCCGGCCTGATCGCCGCACCCAGCTTGTCCAGGTCGTAGTTGCGCAGGTCTTCACCCAGACGTTCGACCTTCACCCCAGTCAGAATGGTTTTCCGGAAGATTTCCGGGTACAGCCCGGCCATTTCCACTTGCGTCGCCTCGGCTGCCCGCCCTTCCAGGAAGGTCAGCACTTCCCGGCGCAGGCTGTCCAGCAGCATGCGCGCGGCCACTTGGGAATAATTCGGGTCGCGGTCAATCAGCACACGGGTGCTGATGATCAGCGCGGTCGCCACTTCTTTCTCGGAAATGCCGTCGTACAGGTTGCGCATGGCGGCGTTCAGCACCTGCCGCGCATCCACGCCTTCCAGGCCGTCGACGGATTCAGCCACGATCTTGCGCAGGCGCTCCTCATCCAGCGGCTTCAAGTCGCCATTTGGGGTTTTGACATGGATGAGAAGTTCGGGACGTTTGCCTTTCTTCCTGGTTTTAGCCTCTTTTTCGGCACGCAGGCGGGAGCGCTCCTCGCGGTACAGCACATAGCTGCGCGCCACCTTGTGTTCACCCGCGCGCATCAGCGCCAGTTCCACCTGATCCTGGATGTCTTCGATGTGCACCATGCCGCCATCCGGGGTGCGGCGCAGCAGGGTTTCGATCACTTGCGCGGTCAGCTTGCGCACCGTGTCGTGGATGCGGGCGGAGCCGGAAGCCTGGCTGCCCTCCACATCCAGAAAGGCTTTGGCCATGGCGACCTGAATTTTGCTGCCGTCAAAATCGGTCACTTGCCCATTGCGGCGTATGACCTTACACGAACAGGGGTGAGTTTCTGGCATGGTGAACACGATGGAAGCAGGGGTGAAGGGTTTTAATTCCTGTATGCTGGCGGCTTGCATTTTTAATCCTCAAACAAGGCCGGAGTAGCTTGACAATGCCGGCAGAATATTGTTAGCCCAGAAGTGGATTTCTTCTAGGCAAATACTATAGGATGTGTTTTTATGGATGGTCAAGCACAACATATTGTCAAAAACCTGTGAACAGCCTGTGGATAACTGGAAGAAATCCAGCCTAGGTACGGTGTTGGCGCCAACCTGAATAAGGCGGAAAATTTTTTTCAACCGTAGACGGATTTTCCATTTCCTTTTTCGATAATTTTGCGAAACCAGCCACTTGCCACAACCACAGAAACCAGCGTCCGCCATGCATCCGCCTATCGGCAATAAGTGGCGGCATTGACAGATTCTATGTATGTCCGCCCAGCGGAATATGTTATTGGTAACGCATTCCATTGTTTTGAGAGTACATTCGCGTGAACAGGATACACCCCAACATAATCGCCGCCGCCAGTGTGCTGGTTGTTTCCCACCTGCTGACCGGGTGCGCGGAAGCGCCGCCAGCGAAGGAAGCTGGGAGCAAAAGCATCCAAGACATCGCCCAGGAAGCCATGAGTTCCACAGGCAAGTTAAGCAAGGAACAGATCAACGCCCTGATCCAGGCCAACGCCGCCTGCCGCCCCGACGACCAGCATTGACCCCATGCATACGCTCGCCACCTTGCTGATTGGCTATTCCGTATTCAGCGCCCTGTCGATAGGGATCATCCATTTCCGCTGTGAAAACTATAAAGGCCAGCTTTTCGCCCAAGCGATGGGGATCATCCTGCTGCTGATCCTGACCGGCCTGCAACTTAGCCACTTCTATGCGCTGCAATACGGCCTGGGTTCCCTCCACAACCCGCACTATCAGGTCATGCTGCTCGCGGTCGCCCCCGCCTTTTACCTGTTCAGCAAACCCTTGTTGCAGGCGCAAAACGGCCGGATGCTCCCGCAACTGCTGCATCTGGCCCCCGTGCTGGCCGCGCCGTTCCTACCGTTCCAACTGGCGCTGCCGCTGGCGTTTGCGATCGGTGCCGGTTACCTGTTGTGGCTGGCACGCAGCATTTACGCCCTGCGTGGGCAACGCAGCCGGTTCCGGCTGGAGCTTGGCATCCTTGGCACAGTCTTCGTCACCGCGCTGGTGGTGATGCTGCTGGGGCTGGGATTGCCATTGCTGGCGGAAAGCACCTTCTTCACGCTGTACGCCAGCGCCATCGGCGTCGCTTTCCTGCTGGTCAACATCACGCTTGGCATAGCCCCGCACCTGCCGACCGATGTCAGCGAAGCCGCCCGCGAAACCTATGCCGTCTCCACCCTCGGCAACATCGATTGCGACATGATGCTGGCGGAAGTGGAAGGGCTGATGCAGGAACGGGAGCTGTTCCGCGACCCCGACCTTGACCTGCCCGGCCTCGCCGAACAAATCGGCCTCAGCAGCCACCAGTTGTCGGAACTGATCAACACCCGTCTGGGCAAGGGCTTTTCCCGCTATGTGCGCGAATTCCGGGTGGAAGCGGCGGAAGACATGCTGCGGGAGGAACCGTCCGCATCCGTATTGTCGGTAGGGTTGAGCGTCGGCTTCACTTCACAGTCGAACTTTTATCAGGCGTTCCGCGAAATTACCGGCATGACGCCGGGGCAGTTCCGCAAGATCTGCCAACAATACGCCTCAGATTGATCTTTCCATAACAGGCAATTGTTCCTGTCCTATCAAACCGGAGGTTTTCCCGCCCGCCTGCCTGCATACTGTCGCCATCACAGCAGCACAGGAGGCACGGCATGAAAATACTGCTCACCGGAGCCAATGGCTTCATCGGCGGGCATATCCGGCAAGCGTTGGAACAGGCAGGCCATGAGATAACGCCAGTTTCCCGCCATTACGGCTTCGATTTCCAACGGATGCTGACGCCGGACGATTGGCTGCCCCATTTGCAAGGCGTGGACGTCGCCATCAACAGCGTGGGCATCATCGCCGAAACACGCGGGCAAACCTTCGCAACGTTGCACCATCACGCCCCCGCCGCCCTGTTCCGCGCCTGCGTCATGGCTGGCGTCATGCGGGTTGTGCAGATTTCCGCGCTCGGCGCTGACGAGCAAGCGTTCACCCCCTACCATTTGAGCAAGAAAGCGGCGGATGATGTAGTGCGCAGCCTGCCGCTGGAATGGTTCGTGCTGCGCCCGTCACTGGTGTACGGGGAAGGCGGCAAGAGTTCCACTCTGTTCCGTTGCATGGCCAGCCTGCCCATCATCCCGCTGGTGGGGGATGGGAAACAGCGCATCCAGCCAGTGCAGGCCAGAGATGTGGTGGCGACCGTGCTGCAATGCCTGCAAGCGGCTTCGGCGCGGCGCACGCTGGATGTGGTCGGGGCTTACCCGCTTACCTTCGTCGAATGGTTGCAATCCATGCGGCGGGCAGCGGGGAAAAAGCCTGCACTAACCCTGCCCATCCCCTTCGGCCTGATCATGGCCAGCGCCCATATTGGCCGTTTCGCCGCACCGATGCTGCACCCCGATAACTTGCGCATGTTGCAACGGGGCAATACCGCCGACGTACAACCGCTGGCCAAATTTCTCGGGCGCATGCCGCTGGGCGTGGGGGATGCGCCATGACCTACCTGACCCTGAAATACCTGCACATCCTCAGCATGGTGCTGCTGTTCGGCACCGGGCTGGGCAGCGCGTTCTACAAATGGATGGCAGACCGTAGCGGCAACGTGGCGCATATCGCCGCCACCAACCGGCATGTGGTGCTGGCGGACTGGCTGTTCACCACGCCGACGGTGATTTTCCAGCCCATCAGCGGTTTGTGGATGGCGCATCTGCTGGGTTATCCGCTGACGGCAACCTGGCTGGCGGCGAGCTTGGCGCTGTATGCACTGGCGGGCGCATGCTGGCTGCCGGTGGTGTGGCTGCAAATCAGGATGCGTGACCTTGCGGCGGCTGCGTCCATTTCCCAACAGGCGCTGCCTGCCCAATACTGGCGGTATGCGCGCATCTGGTTCTGGCTGGGCATCCCTGCATTTGCGGCGATGCTGGTGGTGCTGCTGATGATGGTTTTCAAACCGGCTTGAGGAGGCAAATAATGGACAACATACCCTTGATGCAGAAAGCGCTGGGCGCGCAGTGGGAACAATTGCCGCCCGGCTTGCAAGCGCACTACCAGCCCGGTGACAACCGCGATGTCGGGGCGCTGGACATTGATTACCCCGGCTTCATGCAGCCTTACCTGAGTTTCCTGCGGCTGCTGGGCGCACTGGTCAACCGGCGCGGCCAAGCTGTGCCGACCACGGTGGAAAAGTGGATGGAAGGCGACATCCAGCACTGGAAACGCACAATCACCTTCCCCGACGGCAAGGCCATCCTGTTCAGGACGCGCTGGACATACGCAGGCGGCAATGAGCTGATTGAATACGTCAGCCCGTTCATGGGCCTACGCATGGCAGTGCGGGTGGAGGACGGCCAACTGCATTACAGCGGCAGGCATCTGGTGCTGAAGCTGGGCGGCTTGCGGGTTCCGGTTCCCGAATGGCTGGTGCTGGGGCATACCACCATCGTTGAAACCGCGCAGGAGGAAGGCGGGTTTGCAATGGATTTCCGGCTGACACACCCGTGGCTGGGGCAGGTGTTCAGCTATGCGGGGCAATTCCGCACGGAAAGCACCGCAAGGTAGGCACTGCCTACCCCGGCTGGCCTGAGACAATGAATGGCGGGGTAATGCAAGCACCCCCCCCCCAATACGCCATTCCCCGGCATTAATAGACCCGTCCGCCGCCGCCGTGTAGCATACGCCCCCACACGATAATCCATTCCAAATCAGGAGCGTTGTATGGCCGGCGGCAGCCTTTTAGCCTTACTTGATGACATCACCACCGTTCTGGATGATGTGTCCCTCATGGCCAAAGTGGCCGCGAAAAAAACCGCAGGGGTGCTCGGCGACGATTTGGCACTGAACGCCGAACAGGTCGCAGGCATCCAGGCGGAACGCGAGTTGCCGGTCGTCTGGGCCGTCACCAAAGGCTCATTCCTCAATAAACTGATCCTAGTGCCGATCGCCCTGCTGTTGAGCGCCTTCCTGCCCTGGCTGATCACCCCACTGCTGATGCTGGGCGGCGCCTACCTGTGTTATGAAGGTTTCGAGAAAATCCTGCACAAACTGCTGCATGGCGGTGAGGAGGAGATCGATACGGAAGCCGAACTGCTACAGGTTTCACACAACCCCGAAGCGGACATGGTGGCATTCGAGAAGGAGAAGATCAAAGGCGCGATCCGCACCGATTTCGTCCTGTCCGCCGAAATCATCGTCATTGCGCTGGGCACGGTGAAAGACGCCTCGTTCCTCATGCAAGCCATCGTTGTGGCGGGCATCGCCGTCGTCATGACCATCGGCGTCTACGGGGCCGTGGCGGGCATCGTCAAGCTGGATGACGCTGGTTTTTATTTGCTGCGCGACAAGGCATCCGCCTTCAAACAGGCGCTGGGGCGCGGCTTACTGGCGTTTGCACCGTGGCTGATGAAAGCCCTGTCAGTGGTCGGCACCGCCGCCATGTTCCTGGTCGGCGGCGGCATCCTGTTGCACGGCATTCCGCATTCACATGAATTCCTGCATGGCGCGGAACTGTTCGTGCAGCAGGTTGGCGGGATTGGCGGCTTGCTGGCGGCGATCACGCCAACCCTGCTCAACGGCCTGTTCGGCGTTCTGGCTGGAGCCGTGACGCTGGCGGTAGCGGTGCCGGTCTCCAACCTGATCAGCAAGTTCCGCCAACCTAGTTGAGCTTGCCCAGCAAGACCTTGAGCTTGCGGGCGGCATTGCGCCCGTCCATGGCGTCTGGCGCATAGCAGACGCTTTCATACACCCGGGTAAATTCGTGGATGACACCCGCCAGCTTTGGCAGGGCGGCGGCGGCTTCGGCGGCGAAAGCGCCCGGCGTATCGCCCGGCTCCCGCTGCACGCCCCGTTTCGCCAGGGCGGCGCAGAATTGCCGGTAAAGCCGGTGTTCCAACGCCTCCTTCGCTTGCCGCCGCGTCATGCCCAGCAGCACCAGCCAGCCCAGTGCAATCGCCCCAAACACACTACCGGCCAGCAGCGCCACTTTCGCCACTGACAGGCTCCCCAACAGGGCTTTCAACAGTTCGGCTTGCTGGGCGCTGTCATACCCCAGCACCCAGCGCCGCCAGCCATACTGTACGGTGTCCAGTTGCTGGTTGAGTGTGTTCAGCCAAGCAATCTTGCGGACAGAAAACACCGAATCCGCCAGAAAACTGCCTTCCGCCCGCACCGCCGCCTCCAGCCCTTGCTCAGTGCGGCTAGGCGCGACCACCGTGGTCGGGTCAACCCGCACCCAGCCGCGCTCCGGCAGCCAAACTTCCGCCCAGGCGTGGGCATCATACTGGTGGACTGCCAAATATTGCCCCGTTTCATTCCATTCGCCGCCCTGATAACCGACCACCACGCGCGCCGGGATTCCCGCCGCCCGCATCAGGAAAACGAAACTGCCTGCGTAATGGGCACAAAACCCACGTTGCGAATCGAACAGAAAAGCATCGATGGTGTCCCGGCCACCCAAGGTCGGCGGGTTCAGGGTGTATTCGTAGCCCAGCGAGCCGAACCGGGCCAACACCTTGTCAATGTACGCCTGTGCCGCGCCAGTTTCCCGCCACAAGCGTCCGGCCAGCTCGCGGCTGCGCGGGTCGCTGTTGGCTGGCAGCTCCAACGCCAATGAACGCATCAACGGATCCAGCGCCAGGTCGCGCTGCGCCTGCGGGTAGCTGACCGCCTTCAGCAGGAACGGTGCCTGCAACACCTCCCGCGCCATCACCCGGTAATCGGCACCTTGCAGCACATCCCCGCTGACCTCGACCGTGGGCGTGAGGGTAAACAGCCACGGCTGGCCGGTTTTTTCATACACGGCTTCATAAGCCACCGCCTCGCCTGGAGTCCGAATCTTGTCCGGGCTCCAGCGGAAACTGGTCTGCAAAGCCCCTGCCACCTGAGTCGCGTCATAATCTTGCTCAAATTGCCGCCATTCACGCCCATCGAAATGGTTGAACACCAGCCCGCGCCAATAGAGCTCACTCTGTTCCGGACGCTTGCCTTGAAAGCTTACCCGGAACGCCAGCTCATCCGACTTGCCGAGCTTCTCAATGTCGCCCGGAGCCATATGGTCGGAAACCCCAGTTTTGGCCTGGACATGGGATAACGGCAATGACCACAGCGGCGGCAAGCGTGGCGCAAACACAAAGATCGCCGCCATCAGCGGCAGGCATTGCAACAGCATCACCAGCGCCAGCCGCAAGTTGAAACGCACATTCTGCGCCGTGGAAAACTCCGTCACCGACTGTTGCACCCCGACCAGCGCCCCGGTCAGCACCACCATCGACAACGTGCCATACAGCGCCGCCAGCATCGATTGCGTATACAGGAAATGCAGCGCCACCAAAAAATAGCCGATAAAAATCACCACAATCGCGTCCCGCCGCTGCACCACTTCCAGCGACTTGAACGCAAACCCCAACAGCAACAGGCTCGCCATCGCATCCAACGATGGAAATTGCAGCCCGCTCAACAGCAGCCCTCCGCCCCCCAGCAACACCAGCACCAGCTTGGTCACATTGCCCGGCTGGCTGGCCAGCCCCGCCAGCACCCGCAACCGCCAGCCCGCCGCGAACAGCAGCACCGGAACCAGCCACACCGGCAGGTCAAACACGAACGGCAGCATCACCGCCAGTTGCGCCGCCAGCAGCCAGATCATGCCGGTATAGGTGACCTGTTTAAACATCCGCGACCCCGAACAAGGCCAGCGCCTGCAAGCAACGCGCCTTGTGGGCTTCACCCTTGCCCGGCCCGACCAACGCCCCCGGCAGTTTCAGGCCAAACCGGCGCTGTTCCTGATGAAAGTCCAACACCCGGCGGCACAAGTGCGAAAGGCGCACCTCCACGCCCGGCATCGGCAGGTCATCCCAGTCCAGCCACAGGTCATGGCTGGCGTAATCGACGAACGTGCGGGTGTACAGCTCGCCCGTCTGGGCATATTTTTTCCAGTGGATGCGTTTGGGGGCGTCCCCCTGCCGATATTCGCGCACACCGCTGAAATCGCTGCTGCCACCGGCAATTTCCACCCCGTCCCCAAGCATGGCGTTGTGGTCGCCGCCGCCGGGCTGGAACGCCTTGTCAACCGGCGCGGGGTACACCAACCCCTGCGCCGCCGGGTACACATACGACCACGCCACCGCCAGCCCGGTCGGGTAACGGGTCGACACCCGCAGGCGCGGCGGCTGGAAACGGCCACGCGCACCGCTGGCGTGCGACAGCTTCACCCGCTGCGTCTGCGCCGTCACCAAGTTGGTTTGCGCCTGGTCTTCCCCCGGCCAATCAAGCTCGATGGCGAAACGGGGCTGTGGGCGGGTGCTGACCAACTCCATTTCCAGCACCGCCTTTTCCCCAACGAAGCAAGGCTCCACGCCGACAGTGGCCAGGGTCAAGCCCGCCAAGTTGCGCCAAGTATAGAAAATATTCAGCAGCAGCATTGCCAGCAGCCAGAAGCAGATGCTGTACACCAGTGAATTTTGGAAATTGACGCCCAGCAGGAACAGCAGGGCGATAATGGCCAGCAACCCCAGTGCGGTTTTGCTGGGGACGATGAAAATCCTGTGCTGGCTGAGGGTGATTTCCCGTGCGGGGGCAAAGCGCCCTTGCAACCAGCCGTCCAGTTGCGCCCGCCACGCCTCAACCATGGCCATTCCCCACCACATCCACCTTGGCAAGAACCTGGCGGGCAAGCTGTTCACCCTGCGCTTCCTGCCTGCCGATGATGCGGTGCCCGGCGACAGCGGCGAACACTGCCTGCACATCTTCCGGCAGCACATGCCCGCGCCCTTGCAGCAACGTCCAGGCTTGCGCGCTTTTCACCAGCGCCAGCGCGCCGCGTGGCGACAGGCCCAGGTGACAGACATCCGGCTGCCGGGTGCAGGCGATCAGGCGTTGCACGTAATCCAGCAGCGTATCGCTCATTTTCACCTGCGGAACCAGCGCTTGCAGCGCCTTCAGGCGGCTTTCGTTCAGCACCTGCTGCAAGCTGGCCAGCAACACCCGGCCATTACGCCCTTGCAACAGGCTACGCTCCGCCGCCGGGTCGGGGTAGCCAAGCGAAATCCGCAGCAGGAAGCGGTCAAGCTGCGATTCCGGCAACGGAAAAGTGCCCGACTGGGTTTGCGGGTTCTGGGTGGCGATCACGAAAAATGGTGCAGGCAGCGCATGGGTGACGCCATCCACGCTGATCTGGCGCTCTTCCATCGCTTCCAGCAGCGCGCTCTGTGCTTTGGGGGTGGCGCGGTTGAGTTCATCGGCCAACAGCACTTGGCTGAAGACAGGGCCTGGATGAAAGCGGAATTTGCCTGCTTGCGGTTCAAACACCGACGCGCCGATCAGGTCGGCGGGCAACAGGTCGCTGGTGAACTGGACGCGCTTATATTCCAATCCACAAACCTCGGCGAGCGCATGCGCAAGGGTGGTTTTGCCCATACCTGGCAGGTCTTCCAGCAACAAATGGCCGTTGGCGAGCAGGCAGGCAAGTGCGAGTTTGACCTGCTGTTCCTTACCGTGGATGACCTTGTTCAATTGGGCAAGCGTAGCCTGGATCAACTGGGGGGCCGCGATTGTCATCGTTTTTATCCGTTATTGTTATAATTTGGGGTGCGTGGATGACTGTACACAATGGCGGGCGGCTTGCCTACTCCAGCCGGATGAAATGCTCCCGGTAGTATTTCAGTTCCTCAATCGAGTCGCGGATGTCGTCCAGCGCCAGATGTTTGGAATCCTTCTTGAACCCGTCCGGCAACCCTGGCCGCCAGCGGCTGGCCAGCTCTTTCAGGGTGCTGACATCCAGATGGCGGTAGTGGAAAAACTTTTCCAGCTCCGGCATGTGGCGGGCGAGGAAACGCCGGTCTTGGCAGATGGTGTTGCCGCACATCGGCGATGCGCCCGGCGGCACATATTGCCTGAGGAATTCCAGCGTGGCCTGTTCCGCCCCAGCCTCCGTCCAGGCGCTTTCCCGCACCCGCTGGACCAAACCGGAACCGCCGTGCTGGCGCTGGTTCCAGTCATCCATCGCCGCCAACGCAGCGTCCGGCTGATGGATGGCGATGACTGGCCCTTCCGCCAGGATATTCAAATACTTGTCGGTGACGATGGTGGCGATTTCGATAATGGCGTCATTGAATGCGTCCAGCCCGGTCATTTCCAGATCGATCCAGATCAAATTTTCCTGATGAATGCCCATTCGGTTACACTTGCCTGATACTTTAGGGAATCAGGACTATAACAGAAACACCATGCAAACCTTCACTTACATCTTTTTGGCGTTCCTGCTGGCGTCGACGCTGACGCAACTTTACCTGTCGCTGCGGCAAAAACAGCATGTCAGCCAGCATCGCAGCAGTGTGCCCGCCGCCTTCGCCGACCGGATTTCCTTGGTAGAGCACCAGAAAGCCGCCGATTACACCCTCGCCAAGGGCAGCGTGGGGCGGATTGAGCTGCTGGCGGGCGTGTTCATCCTGCTGGCGTGGACGCTGGGCGGCGGCCTGGAGTGGCTCGACCGCCTGTGGCGCAGCTTCGGCTGGAGCGGACTGTATGCAGGCGCAGCCGTGATCATCAGCAGCATGCTGATCGGCAGCCTGCTGGATTTGCCCGCATCGCTGTACCGCACGTTTGTGCTGGAGGAACGTTTCGGCTTCAACAAGATGACCGCCGCCACCTACGTTGCCGACCTGCTGAAAGGCGCGGCGCTGATGCTGGCGATTGGCGTGCCGCTGATCATGCTGATCTTGTGGCTGATGGAATCCGCAGGCGGCCTGTGGTGGCTGTATGCCTGGGCGGCGCTGACGGCGTTTTCCCTGCTGATGACCTGGGCCTATCCCAAATTCATTGCCCCCCTGTTCAACAAGTTCAGCCCGCTGGAAGCAGGGGAAGTCGCCGACCGCATCAACGCCCTGCTGACGCGCACCGGCTTCAACAGCAAGGGCGTGTTCGTGATGGATGGTTCGCGCCGTTCCGCCCACGGCAACGCCTATTTCACCGGCTTCGGCAAAAACAAGCGCATCGTCTTTTTTGACACCCTGCTCAAGCACCTGACCCCGGCGCAGGTGGAGGCAGTGCTGGCGCATGAACTGGGCCATTTCAAGCGCAAGCACATCGTCAAGGGCATGGCGCTGTCCATGAGCCTGACGCTGGCGGGCTTCGCCCTGCTGGCTTGGCTGATGCGGCAGGAATGGTTTTATGCCGCGCTTGGCGTCAGCCAGCCGTCCACTTACATGGCGCTGCTGCTGTTTATGCTGGTCAGCCCCGTGTTCACTTTTTTCATCGGCCCGGTGATGGCCTGGTGGTCGCGCAAGCATGAATTTGAGGCGGATGAGTTCGCCGCAAAACAATCCAGCGGCACGGAACTGATTGCCGCCTTGGTGGGTCTGTACAGGGAGAACGCCAGCACCTTGACGCCTGATCCGTTATACTCGGCGTTCTACGACTCGCATCCGCCAGCAACGATACGGATTGCGCATTTACAACAACAAACCTGACAAGACGAGTAGTGAAATGAAACCTGTACTCATCCTTTGCTCCGGGCTTCTGCTGACGCAGGCTGTATGGGCAAATGACCCAGACTCCGTCACGCAGTTCACCAGTTCAGCCTGCAACACGCCTGAACTGACCGACCCCGCCACCTCGGGAATCACTAACCGCGCACAACTGGACAAAAAAGTGCGCAGTTGCGACCTGGACAACCACATCTACTGGTATGAAGACCAAATCCAGGACATCGTCGCTTACATCGCCCAAAAGTATTACCACAACTTCCAGTAATGGGTGTGCAGCCAGCCGTTTTCCGTCAGAATAGGGATGTATGACGGAAAACACCCCACACCTTGCATCCTCCGGCGACGGGCAGGTCATTACCCGCTTTGGCGCTGAATTCCTGATTGAAACCAGCGAGGGCGAAGCCATACGCTGCACCGCCCGCCGCAAACTTGACCATCTTGCTTGCGGCGACCGCGTCAGATGGGAGCGGCAGATGCAAGGCAACGCCGCCGTCACCGCCATGCTGCCGCGCAAAAATGTGCTGGAGCGCCCCGATTTCCGTGGCAAACCACGCGCCATCGCCGCCAACGTCGACCTGTTGATCGTGGTGGCCAGCTGGCAGCCTGCGCCAGTCTGGGAAATGCTTGACCGTTACCTGATCGCCGCCCGCCGTTTGCCCGCCGATGTGCTGCTGGTGATGAACAAGGCCGATTTGCGCAGCACCCACGCCACCCAAGAAGCGGAAACCTGCCTGCACGAATACGGGCGTATCGGTTGCCCGGTGCTGCACGTATCGGCAGGGCAGCCACAGGGGATAGACGCCATCCTCAACGCCATCGGCGAACGCACGGCCATCGTGGTCGGCCAGTCAGGCGTTGGCAAGTCGTCCATCGCCGCCCAATTGCTGCCGCACACCGACATCCGCATCGGCGCAGTCGCCGACACTGGCGAAGGCCGCCACACCACCACGACCGCCACCCTCTACCGCCTGCCCGCCAACGGCACGCTGATCGATTCGCCGGGCGTGCGCGATTTCGGCCTGACGGGCCTGGATTTCGCCACGCTGGAAGCCGGATTTCCCGAGTTTCGCCCGTTTCTGGGTGAATGCCGCTTCCACAACTGCACCCATAACCATGAACCCGGTTGCGCCATCAAGGCGGCTGCCAACGTCGGCGACATTCCACCGCAACGATTTACCCGCTATCAAAGCCTGTTGGCTGGGTTGCCCAGATAAGTCACAACCACATCCTTCATACCCACCATAAGCCGTCGTATTCCCGCCACTCCTCCAACTCAACTCGCCGCATATCAGGGAGGCAGCCCATATTCATTCGTTGTTTAGGCGCAACGGAACTATAATGCCCGTATACAAATCCAAAATAAGGCGACAAGAAAAAGCGGTTGTTTTTCAGAAAAATTTCCTTCAAAGTGATGACTGTCACTTTTGGGTTAATAGCTTTCAGATAAAGTCAAGCACATAATTGATTGGTTTCCCTGGGATTCACCCTATCCAGCACCAAGAAAGAGGTAACAACATGAACGTCCATCAACTGCATCTGCCGGATAATATCCACGCCAACTTCCAGGAATGCATCCCCTGCGAGTCGTCCCCCCACCCAGAAACAGCGTGCTATTGGCCCAAAGTCAAGATGCGCCGCCTGCGCCTTCCCAGCATGCCGGAAGAGCGCTTGAGCATCGAAATCTCCAACCCATGGCCTGATCTGGTCTTGCGCCATGTCAAAATCGCCTTCCTGTCCGCCAACCCCAACGCCCACCTGAAAAACGGCAGCCCGGCTGTCAAATTTGCCCCCACCCACGGCATCGAATTTGGCGACATCGCTTACCGTAGCAGCAAAGATGGCCAAACCAACAGCGTCATGCGCGACATCATCATGATTGAAAGCCAGAGCAATGACGAAGGCCGCCAGATTTATGCAGGCGTCTTTTTCACCGCCTATGACAAGGATGGTGCCGTCAAACACTATGGCTACCTGTTGTTCAGAAGCAATTTTCTGACCGTGGATGAAACTTTTGACAAGGCTGCCTGACAGTTTCATCCACATACCCATATACATGGCATTATTTGAATAACTTGCAGCACTTATGAGATTCTTGGCACATGACTGACAATTATGACCTGTGCCCATGAGCCGATTGTTGCTGCCCATTATTTGTTGCGCGTTGTTCTGCATTCCGCCTTCCTGCGCCGCTGCCACACCTGAAAACCAGCGCGCGCTGTTCCAGCGGGCCTACGCCGATTTGCAAGGCGGCAAAACCGACAGTTTCACAACGTTGCCTACCGACCTGAAAACCTACCCGCTATACCCTTGGCTGGAGTACGCCTACCTCAACCGTTTTTTTGACAACGCCCCCGACACCCAAATACTGGATTTCGCCCTGCGCAACCCCAACTCCCTCATGGCTGACAGCCTTTACATACAACTGGCCAAACGGCTGGCGGCCAAACAGGATTGGCGGCAATTGCTGGCCTCCATCCCCGCCGACCTCGATGACACTGACACCCAATGCTACCGCGTCCAAGCGCTAGCGGCGTCCGGACGGCAGCAGGAAGCGCTGGCAAGCGGCAAACAGACCTGGATGACGATCGACAAAGCCCTTTCCAACGCCTGCCAGCCGGTCACAACGCTGTTACGCAACCATTCCCTGCTCTCCACCGAGGACTATTGGGAACGCATCCGCGCCGCCATCGACAAGAACCAGACCACCCTGGCGACCCAACTGGCCGCCGACCTGCCGCCGGAAATCAGCGCCACCGTCGCTGTCTGGATACAGATACGCCGCGACCCCGCCTCTGCCTTGCCGACCGCTTTCCAACAGGCCGACACGCCTTACCTGCGCGAAACGCTGGCTTTTGGCCTGGAGCGCCTCGCCCGCAAGCAACCGGAAAGCGCCGAATCCCTATGGCTGCAAGCCCGGCAGAAATTCAAATTCACCCCGGAAGAATCTGGCCGGGTGGAAAGCGCCCTTGGCATGTATCAGGCATTGCGCCATGACTCCGCCGCGCTCGCCCGGCTGGCGGCGATCCCCGCCGAACACCGCACCCAGGACGGCAACCTGTGGCTGGCGCGGATGGCCGCCCGTTACGGCGACTGGGAAAAGCTGCTGGACGCCACCCGCCAACTCAAATTTGACGACCCCCGCGACGCAGCGGGCTGGCACTATTGGCAGGCAAGGGCGCTGGAGCAAACCGGCAAGCAGCGCGAAGCCGCCAGCCTGTACGCCAGCATTGCGCCACAAGCCAGCTTCTACGGTTTCCTCGCTGCCGACCGGCTGGGGCAGGGCTACAGCAGCCTGCAAGCCGCCCCGGTTGACCGCAGCCAGCGGGTCGCTGGGTTGCAGAAACTGGCCGCCATCCAGCGCGCTTTCGAGTGGTTTGCGCTGGGCGAGCGCGCCCAGGGGCGCAAGGAATGGTTCCGCATCCTCAAGCAGGCGGACAAGGAAGGCATGCTGGCCGCCGCCGACCTCGCCACCCGCGCAGGCGACCCGAACCTGGCGATCTGGACCATTTCCCGCGCCAAGGAATGGGATGAAACTTACCTGCGTTTCCCGCTGATCCATACCGACTTGGTGCAAGAGCAGGCGCGCAACAACGGCTTGCAACCGGCCTGGATACTGGGCGTCATGCGCCGTGAAAGCGCTTTCGACCCCAATGCGGAATCCCCCGCCAATGCGCTGGGCCTGATGCAGCTGATTCCCCCGACCGCCCGTCATGTCGCCCGCAAACTGGGCCTGAACATCAACGGCAAGGACGACATCCTGCAACCCGCGACCAATATCCAGTTGGGCAGCGCCTACCTGCGCGACATGTTGGGAAAATTTTCCGGCAACTACGCGTTGGCCACCGCCGCCTACAACGCCGGCCCCGCCCGCCCGCCACAATGGGCACCGGAAAGCCTGATCAACGCCGACCAATGGGTGGAAAGCATCCCCTTCACCGAAACCCGCGACTATGTGCAGGCGGTCATGACCTACACCACCATCTACGACTACAAGCTCAACGCTGGCAAAGGCCGCCGTTTGTCCGAACGCCTGCCGCCGGTTCCGCCTGCCACGCCACCTGCCGCCACCGCGCAGGCGGCCACGCTTCCCACCGCCAAACCGGACTGAATGGTGACGGCACGTTCATCCACAGGCTGGGCGATTGCCGTATAATCAGCGCATGCAAGCACAGCGACCCAACCCAGGCAACCCAGCTCCCCAGCGGCAACGCGGCATCGCCATCCTCACCGTGCTGGTGATTGCGGTGCTGATCGTGACGCTGGCGGCCGTGGTGTTCGCCCGCCAAAGCCGCGCCGTGCGGCAAAGCGACAATTTCCAGTCGCTGGAACGCGCTTGGCAATACGCCTTCACCATGGAGCAATACGCCGGGCTGCAATTGCAGTTGGACGCACTGGCAAACAAATACGACGCCTTCACCGACCGCTGGGCCTACGAGCTTCCCGTCCAGACCCTGACCGAAGACAGCGGTGCCGTCGTGCGCTTCAGCGGCAAGCTGGAAGACATGCAAGCGCGTTTCAACCTCAATAACCTGGTCAGCCAGGAAGGCGAACAACGCGGCAAACTGGATGGGGCCGCCCTCAACCAGTTGAAGCCTTTTGTCGCCAACGCCGGGCTTCCCCCCGGTTTTTCCGACGCCATCGCCGACTGGCTGGACGCCAACGTCATCCCGCAGGGGGTGGAGGGTGCGGAACGGGATTACTACCTATCCGGCACCATGCCTTACTTGGCGGCCGACATGCCGTTCGCCGACCCCAGCGAGTTGCGGCTGGTGCGGTTGGACATCCTCGACCCGAAACTGAAAGACAAGGCGTTGAACCAGTTCCTGCACATGGTCACCGTGCTCCCATTCAAGAAAAGCACCCTCAACCCCAACACTGCCAGCAAGGAAGTCCTCAGGGCCATTGGCCTGAACGACAGCCAGATCCAAACAGTGCTGAACAAGCGTCAGGCCAAACAGGCCTATAAGAGCAAGGAAGAGTTCAGCCGTGACATGGGCTTTGTTCCCGGCAAGGACGACGTGCTGCTGGACAGCTTCGACGTCACCTCGCAATACTTCCGCCTGAGTGGGGAAGTGCAGATCAACCGGGCGCGCGTTTTCGTCAACAGCCTGCTATTTCGCACCCCGAATGGGCCGGTTCGTGTCATAATGCGGCAATTCGACCGGGTTAATGAACAACCAACAACGACTGACGATGCTAGTAATACGCCTGCAAACACCGAATGACCCAGAGCCAGCCTGGGCCAACCTGGGCAATAAGGCCGCCGACTGGACGCATGGCTCGTGGGAAGCCTTGCCCCCTCTGACGCGCGGGCAGGAACTGGCGTTGTTGATCCCCAGCCGGGAAGTGCTGCTCACCCAGACCAGCATCAACACCCGCAACCAACGCCAGTTGCAGCAGGCGATACCGTTCGCCCTGGAAGACAGCATCGCTGACGACCTGGAAGACCAGCACATTGTCTGGCAAGCCCGCCCCGGCTCGGCGCTGGTGGATGTCGCCATTATCCGCCGCGACCGCCTGCGCGCTTGGGTCAAGGCCTTACAGGAGCGGCAATTGCGCCCCACCTATATCCTGCCGGATTTGTTCGCCCTGCCATGGGAAGACGGTGCCACCACCCTCTGGCGGCAGGGTGACAACGCCTGGGTGCGGACTGGCCTGCTTTCCGGCTACGCCAGCAACGTCCGCGCCCTACCCCTGCTGCTGAACGGCATGGTTGACGGAAAAACAGAGCCATTGCGCTTGCGGTTGTACAGCGACACGACAGAAACCTGGGCAGCCGACCCGCGTTTCAGCATCCTGCCGGAAACCCAGCCCGAACAACTGCTGCCCACCAGCCTGCAACCGACGCTGAAGCTGAACCTGCTCAACGGCCTGGAAGATGAAAACCGCACCCAGTGGCGGCAGCAATGGCGGCGCTGGCGGCTGCCCGCCGGACTGGCGGCAATGGCCGCGTTGCTGGCAATTGGCATCTACGGGTTTGAAAACCACCGCCTGCAACAGCAACTGGACACCCTCGACGCCGCCAACCTGCAACTGTTCACCGAATTGTTCCCCAGCGCCACCGATGTTGACCCGCGCGGGCTGAAAAACCGGCTGGCTTCCGAACTGGCGCGCGTCAACGGCAAAGATGCGGCGGCCGGTTCGCCCAGCCACTTGCCACAACTCGCCTCGTTTGCGGCGGCCTTGAACCAAACCGGCGGCCTGACGGTTGAAGACATCCGCGCCCAAAGCGGCTCCCTGACCATCAACCTTCAGGCGAAAAACCAGCAATCGATTGAAAACCTGCGTGAAACGCTGGAAAAATCCCTCGGCAACCCGGTGGAGCTGCAATCCTCCCGCACCGCCGACAGCGTAAAAGCCACCCTGACGCTGGGAGGCCAATCATGAAAACTTGGTGGAACAGCCTTGCCCCGCGTGAACGCCAACTGGTCATGGCCGGAGCCATCCTGATTGGCCTGACCCTGTTGTGGCTGTTTGTCTGGCGGCCGCTCGCCAGCCACCACCAGCTACTGCAACAGGATCTGGCCGACGCCCAGGCCGCCAACCTGGAAATGCAATCCCGGCGCACCGAAATCCTCAGCTTGCGGGGCGCATCCCCGGCAGCGGCGACCCCTGGCGGCAGCCTGCACACCGCCGTGATCGCCGCCCTCAAGCAATTCCAACTGGATGGCGCAGGCGCAACTTCCGAAGAAAAGGACAAAAACAGCGTCAGCCTGAAACTGGAAGGCAAACCGTTCGACGCGCTGGCGCAATTCCTGGCCTTGATGGAAACCCAACATGCCGCCCTCGCCACCCGCATGGACATGAAACCCGCGGCCAAACCCGGCGCTGTTGACGCGCAGATCACGCTGGAAAGATGAAAATACGCACCCTGATATTCGCAGGCGTCGGCAGCTTCCTGCTCGCCTCATTCGGCCAGCTTCCGGCCAACCTAGTATTGTCAAAACTCCCGGCTGATGCGCCTGTACAACTGCAAGGCATCACCGGAACCCTATGGCAGGGAGGCGCAGAAACCCTCCGCAGCCAAGGCACGCAAATAAACCATTTACAATGGGATCTGCGTCTAAGTCCCCTGCTGAAAGGCCATCTTGCCGCCGCCCTGCGCGGCAAGATGGCGCAAGGAGGGAAATTCGACGGCATCTGCAATATCAACCTGGCTGGCGCGATACGTTGCGCGCCTCTGAATCTGAGCGATGTTCCGGCACAAGCGCTTGCCCCCTACCTGCAACGCTTCATGGTTCCACCCCTGAGCGGCACGTTCCAGGCCAGCCTGAACAACCTGGAATGGGATCGGCAAACCCTCCCTCATTTGAGCGGGCACGGCGAATGGCGGGAAGCAGGGATACAACTGGCACCGCAACGTTTCGGCACCTACAGCGCCATCCTCAATGCTGGGGCAGACAATGCGCAGCAAATCACGCTGGCTTCTGCACCAGACGCCGCCTTCACCTTGGACGGTGCGGTCACAGTGCAGCAAAACGGCCACTACCAAAGCCAGATCACCCTGAAACCAGGCAACAGCATCGATGACGGCACCAAACAGATCCTCACCTCCTTCATTGGCCGCCCACAAGCTGACGGCGGCTACCTGATACAGGAGCAGGGGCAATTGCCGGGGATTAACTAATGCCTTGGGAATGCAGCGGCCCCTTTTCAGAATCCCTGAAACTCCGGCGGCAGTCCGCACTCGGGCGCTGATCCGGTGCATTGATGAAACTCACAAACAGGTCGGCGGCGCAAGGCTTGTTGTCCATGACGCTGTGCGAAATCCCCTCAAAACGGAACAAATAGGCCATGTGTTCAGCAAACCCTTGCTTGGCGACTTTGGTCGCCCACGCCGCCGGGGTAATCGGGTCATCCTGGCCAGCCAGCAACAGCGTCGGCGTCTGGCGCGGCGCGGCGACGTCCTGCAAACGCAGCGACCCATCAGCATCCGCCGCCCAAATGTCGCACAGGTCGTAGTCGTAAGGCAGGTAATCCCGCAATCCAGGCAAGGCGTTGATCTTGGCTTCCCGCTCTGCCCGTGCGATCGGCGGATTGTCCCGGCATTCCACCGACCAATACGCCGCCTCCCGGAATGACGCATCGAATTGCTGGCGCAGGTAATGCTGGATGAAACCCATCGCCCTGTCGGGACGCCCCTCATCCAGCAGGCGGATCATGCCCGCCATTTCCCTGAGGCTGCCGCTCATGTATTGGGAATCGAACAGGATCGCCAGCAAGGTTTCATCATTCAACTGCAATTCCTGCAAGTTGCCCAAATGCAAGCCTGCCACCGGAATCTCCAGCGGATGCTCCCGCAGTTGCGCCATCAAATGCTGGTAACGCGCCCCAAGGTCACCGTTCTCCATCGCACACTGGTTATCTGCCTGGCAAAAATCAAACAGGCGCTGCAAACTGCCCTGCAACAAATCCGGCCAAGCGCGGAACAGGTGCTCGCCCGGCGGGTAAACGGAATCGAGGCTCATGCTGCGCACCTTGTCGGGGTAGCGCCGCTGCACTTCAAACGCCAGCCGGGTTCCGTAGGAGACGCCCCACAAATTCCACTGCGCATACCCCAGCAATTGCATCAGGTCATTCACATCACCCGCACTATAAACGGTTCCCAACTCATCCAGCGGCAGGCCGCGCTGTTGCAATTGGCCATGGCATTGGCGGGCGACTTCCCGGTAGCGGCGTGCGTTCTCCTGCGGCGTTCCGGGCTGGGAAAGTATGCTGGCGCTCAACTCACGGTAACCATCGCATTCCATATCGGGTCGGCTGATGCCACCACCGCGCTGATCAAACAGCACCAAGTCGCGCTTCAGCCCGGCCTTTTGTTGGAACCAGCCCAGCCAATAACCCTCCACCGCTTTCCGCTCCAGCCCAGCCGGGGCACCAGGCC
Source organism: Candidatus Thiothrix phosphatis (assembly GCF_035668035.1). Classification (NCBI taxonomy): domain Bacteria; kingdom Pseudomonadati; phylum Pseudomonadota; class Gammaproteobacteria; order Thiotrichales; family Thiotrichaceae; genus Thiothrix; species Candidatus Thiothrix phosphatis. Next base: position 95,687 of record NZ_JAYMYJ010000043.1, read on the forward strand.
CACCGGCCAAGTACACAACCGGGTCAGGCTGACGGTCTAGCCCTTGGTATTGCATGACGATGACAGGAAGTTTGAATGCGGAATGGGTCTTGCCCGCCGCTGGCGCGGTATATAACCAGCCGCATTGCGCCCGGACACCTTCCCCAATAGTGAACCAGCAGTCGACTGGCGTAAACCGCGCCCCATTTGCAGAAATGCTTTCGACCAGGCTGACAGGCGCGAAATGATGGATTGAAACTATCCCCAATAGAGACAAAACCACCAGGCTGCCCGCCAGCGCCCAAATCAGTTTTTTCATCAAATATTATTATCAAGCCCAAATTTGAGATTTCATTAACCCATATCCTGCGGTTGAAATCAATCTAGCATTGATATTTTTTATCCAAAAAGAAAAAGGCGGGAGTGTTGCTCCCGCCTAAAAAATCGACTCTGAAATCTTACTTACACGATCCGGAACAACTCCGGCCTATGCTGCTTACAGGTTATAAGCACGCTCGCCATGGGAAACAGTGTCCAGGCCTTCGCGTTCCTCTTCCTGAGTGACGCGCAGCCCCATGGTGTGCTTCAGGATCAGGAACAGCACCAAGCTGACTGTACCGGACCAGACGAGCACCGTGCCCACACCCCACAACTGGCTGAGGATTTGTGCGCCGCTGTATGCAGCCACAGAGTTGGTTGCATAATCGAACACACCAGAACCACCCAGCGCCGGGTTGACCACAATGCCAGTGCCAATTGCGCCAATGATACCACCAATGCCGTGAACGCCAAACACGTCCAGGGAATCGTCATAACCCAGCATGTGTTTTAGGCCAGTCACGCCCCACAGACACGCCGCGCCAGTCACCAGACCAAGCACAATGGCACCCATCGGGCCCGCAAAACCGGCAGCAGGCGTAACCGCAACCAGACCGGCAACCGCGCCGGAAGTCACACCCAGCAAGGAAGGCTTGCCGTTGAGCATCCATTCCAAGAACATCCAGGACAAACCAGCGGCGGCAGTCGCCACGATAGTGTTCAGCATGGCCAGCACCGCCGTGCCAGTCGCTTCAAGGTTGGAACCAGCGTTGAAGCCGAACCAGCCGACCCACAGCAGCGAAGCGCCAACCATGGTCATGGTCAGGCTGTGCGGAGCCATGGAGTCACGCCCGTAACCGACGCGCTTGCCCACCACGATTGAACCGACCAGGGCCGCCATCGCCGCGTTGATATGCACGACCGTGCCACCCGCGAAGTCCAGTGCGCCTTTGGAGAACAGGAAGCCTGCCGGGGCGTCATACGCGGAGGGGCCGCCCCAGAACCAGACCATGTGGGCCATTGGCAGGTAGGAGAATGTAAACCACAGCACAGAAAACACCAGCAGCGTGGAAAACTTGATGCGTTCGGCGAAACCGCCCACGATCAATGCGGTGGTGATGGCAGCGAAGGTCAGCTGGAAGACGACGAACACCATTTCCGGGATATAAACGCCCTTGCTGAAGGTTTCCGCCAAAGCAGCCGTGTCAACGCCTTTCAGGAACAGCTTGTCGAAGCCGCCGATAACACTGTTGCCCTCGGTAAAGGCCAAACTGTAGCCGTATACGACCCACAGAATAGAAATCACGCAGAAAATGGTGAAGACCTGCGCCAGCACAGACAGCATATTTTTGGTGCGTACCAGGCCACCGTAGAACAGCGCCAGGCCAGGAATCGTCATCATAATGACCAATAGCGTGGAAACCATCATCCATGTGGTGTCGCCTTTGTCAGGCACTGGAGCAGCTGCGGCCTCATCGGCCATCGCTATGCCGGAAAAACCCAGCACGATAGCCAGCAGCATCAAACCGAAACGGATATTCATGTAAAAGCTCCCCCTTACAACGCATCTTCACCGCTTTCGCCGGTGCGAATGCGGACAACTTGTTCAACGGATGTGACGAAAACTTTACCATCACCGATTTTGCCCGTATTGGCGGACTTGCTGATCGCCTCAATCACCTGATCAACCTGCGCATCGGCCACGGCAGCCTCCAGTTTGATCTTTGGCAGGAAATCAACAACGTACTCAGCGCCACGGTACAACTCCGTGTGGCCTTTCTGGCGGCCAAAACCTTTCACTTCCGTAACGGTAATGCCTTTGACGCCGATATCCCCCAACGCATCACGCACATCGTCAAGTTTGAATGGCTTGATAATAGCCGTAACCATTTTCATAGAACTTACTCCTTATAAGCTGGGAACCCCGCCCGGATGACCGATGGGGCAAGCAACAGCTTTAGAAATCAAAAGACTTGGACCAGGAAACAGAAACCATCGGGTCAGTGTCCGGCAGGTCGTTATCATCAACGGCGAAGGTGAAATCGTCCTTGCTCAGGCTGACCTGATAATGGCTGTAATCATCAACCGTCGGGTCATCGTAGTTGTAATGCCCGGCCTTGACGCCATAGCCCACGCCATTTTTGAGTTCACCGTCGTAACCCAGGCCGTAGTAAACGTCATTTTTCTTGTCAGGGTCGCCTTCCTTGTCAACCGTGTAACCCACCTCGCCGCTGACGCCCTTATAGCCCAGCTTGCCGTAAATTTCGGTAAAGTCACCGCTGACCGCATCGCCAGGATAGGCATAGCGGATGGCTCCCACGTCATAGCTCAAACCGGAAGCCAGCTCCTTCTTGTAACCGCCATACAGGTCGACTTCAGTCCCTTTCTTCCCAAAATCCACATTGGACGCCCAAGTGCCGACGTACAGGCCATTCGGCGATTCATAATCCAATCCCCCGGAAACAGCGGCTGAATTGTCAGTCTGGGTGACGCCACGCCAGATGTAATTGTTGGTGACGCCGATATTGCCGCTGGCGCCCGCCATGGCCTGGGTGCTGACCACCAGTGACGCAAGAACTGTTGCCGCCAACAGAGTGTTCTTTTTCATCTCGATATCTCCTGAGTAAGAAAATGTTCCTGTATGCCCAATAACCATGCAATTGACATGCCAACAACAGAATTGCGTCATAAATGCACAACCTGTTGTAAATAAACCTCAGTAGCCAAATAGTTTCCCTGTTTTGGAACACAGTAACGCACCAAAATAATGCATAAGCAACCACTGATGCACTTCCATACGGATATGCGCGGGCAGCGGCAGGATTTGTTACACTGTGGCGCATCCCCATTAATTCATCACCAAGGAACCCTTCATGGCCGCTCTGGGAAATCTGGAAGACATCGTGAAACGCTTTTCGGCGGCATTGCCCGAACCTGTGCGCCACTTGCAGGAAGACATGGAAAAAAACCTGCGCGGCGTCATGGAAGGCAGCCTGCAAAAAATGAACCTGGTCACGCGGGAGGAGTTCGACATCCAGTCCGCCGTGCTGCTGCGCACCCGCGAAAAGCTGGAAGCGCTGGAAAAACGGCTGACGGAGCTGGAAGCCCGGCTGGCCGACACGCCCTAAACTATTTGGGAGAAATCACACACTTGCCACAGGCTGCGTTAGAATAAGCGCCTTTACCTGTGACGAAACCGCCCCCATGCCGCCGAACAGCATCCCCAACCCACCCACCTCCCTTTACGACCACCCCAAATACTGGGCGGAATGCTACGGCACGGCTGAATACCTCCCCATGTCGCGCGCGGAAATGGACGCGCTCGGCTGGGATTCCTGCGACATCATCATCGTCACCGGCGACGCCTACGTCGACCACCCCTCATTCGGCATGGCGGTGATCGGGCGAGTGCTGGAAGCGCAGGGTTTCCGCGTCGGCATCATCGCGCAGCCGGACTGGCAGTCGAAAGACGCATTTATGGCGCTGGGCGAACCCAACCTATTTTTCGGCGTGGCAGCAGGCAACATGGATTCCATGATCAACCGCTACACCGCCGAC